>NZ_JADCKK010000020.1:0-45062 GCF_014982935.1 Anaerotignum lactatifermentans
GAATCCGTCATAAACTGATCCGTCCTTTCACACCCCGTCATAACGGGAAAGTGGAACGCAGCCACCGGAAGGATAACGAGCGGTTTTATGCCACCCATACCTTTTATTCCTTTGAGGACTTTTCCAGGCAGCTCCAAGTCTATAACCGTAGGGACTATAATCTGTTCCCTATGAGACCTCTGGGTTGGAAATCCCCACAGACTGTCCTGAAGGAATTTATTAAGGAGGGTGTAACATATGTTTGACAAACCCACAAACCCCTAAATAACATACAAAAATGTCATCATCTATCGTTATCAAGTTTTTTTCCCTTATGTTTTTCATTATTTTCTTTTTCATCTAAAAATAATGATTCGATTTTCTGCATGAATTCAACTGCCAGTGCTGAATGATACGTATCCTTTCGATAGACCCAACCAATTTCAAAATCAAATGGCGCATCTTTAATAGGCAAAACCTGTGCATACGAAAAGAATGGAACATTTTTGTAAGCTGGTGTACAATTTACAACACAGGCATAAGCATTTTTATTTTGGATAAACTCATGAGCAGTTGTTCTGTCATTTACCTCAATCAATGTTTTTGCTCCCATAACTGTGCGCATTTTTTTATTCACAACATCCAAAATAGGAAATTTTTCAGCAATAATCGTTAAAGGGAATTCATGCAATTCTTTGATGCTTATTTCCTTTTGATCTCTTTCAACCTGATGATGAACAGAAAACATCGCTGCTGGTTTACTGCTGTAAATCGGTTCATAAATAATATCATCAATTTCCATTTTGGCAAGCCATTTTCTTTTATCAATGGTAGGTATTGAAATCAATCCTAGTTCCACAGAACGGTCATACACATCCATGAGAATTTCAGACACAGATGTCTGGTTATAACGAAAATTGACAGCTGAATTTTCGTAGCGTTCCATGAGATCCCGAAAAACCACTTGGGCAAACAGAAGATAAGAAACTGATACAGAAAATGACAACGGAATTTGTGCTGCGGAAAAATCTTTCGCAGCATACTCTATCTGATCTGCATATTTCAACAATCCCTGCGCATTTTGGATAAATATTTTTCCAAACTCGGTCAGTTGGATTCCATTATAAGATCTGATAAATATTTTCTGCTGCAGCTCATGCTCCAGTGACTTCAAAGAATTACTAATATATGGCTGTGAAAGAAATAGATTTTGTGCTGCTTTGTTAATGGAACCTGACTGATAAATGCTTAATACCTGCCGTATCTGTTCAATCTTCATCACTCCACCTCCCGTTATATTATAACATATTTTTATAACCCGTGCCAGTTTTACATATTACCTTTTTTACCCTTGTTTCACATATAATAAACTTATCCAATCGGTTGGTGGCAATGAAGGATTATTTCAGAAAGGGTGTGTGATTATGACATCTTGGATTCAGGCAGACGATACTTTATACCTTTGGATGGTCGTTGTTCTGGTAACAGCCATAGCCATCACCATTGAGCAGAAATGGAAATGGGGCGCACGTATCAGCAGCTGTGTCATGTGTATTGCAGGCGGTATGATTCTGGCAAATTTAAAAATCATACCATTTACTTCCCCTGTTTATGACAGCATCGGAAATATATTATTATTACTTGCTATTCCTCTGCTGCTCTTCAAATCAGATATTCGAAAAATCTACAAATCCAGCGGTACCACATTTTTGATCTTTAATATCTGTGCAGTCAGTGCTTTTCTGGCATCTTGCCTGCTGCCTTTGATTTTCAGAAATGTAGACAATATCGCAAAATTCTCTGCTATGTACAGTGTTGCAGCCGTAGGCGGTACCGTTAATGCTGTTGCAGTTACACAGATTTTTGACGTACCTACAGACATGCTGAATGGTCTTGGGTTGGTTGGTAATTTTACAGTTGCTATGATTGTATTCTTTTTCGGACAATTTTGCCGCACGCGCTTCTTCCGTACAAAATTCAATCATCCTCATATTGATGAATATGAACAAGAATTGGCAAAAGGCGGAAATCCTGACGGAACAACAGAAGCAGCCATGTACTGGAAAAGTAAAGGCATTTCTTTGAAAGACATCGCGCAGGCAATGGCAATCACATTTGTTATTGTCAGTGTCAGTCAACTGATTTCCGGTGCCATCAACGCAAACAGCAGCAATTTTATCATCAAGCAGCTCTTTGGCAGCGTTTATCTGGTCATGACATTGCTGACTACCATCGTTGCAACGGTATTCCCCAAATTCATGTCCAATGTAAAAGGTTCTGATGAACTGGGGAACATCATGCTGCTTATGTGGTTTGTAACCATTGGCTGTTCTGCAAACCTTGTACAGATCATTCAATACGGCGGTCTGATTATCTGCGCATTCTGCATCGTATTCTCTGTCATGTGTCTGCTGGTATTCTCCATTGGCAAAATCTTTAAATTTGACTTGGAAGAAATGATGGTTGGCATTATTGCCGCCATTGGTGACCTCCTACTGCTGCTGCCCTTTCCATCAGCATGGGTTGGAAAAAAATGGTCGTTCCCGGTGTACTGGTAGGTCTTTACGGCTACATCATCGGTAATTATATCGGCGTGCTTGTCGGAAATATTTTCGGCGCTTAAACAATGAAAGAAAAGAGGTTTCAACATGTTAGATATTCTGATTCAAAACGGTTCTATCATTGATGGAACAGGAAAAAAAGCATATATAGGTGATATTGGTGTTTCAGGCGGAAAGATTACATTTCATACAGACAAAGAATCTGCCGCTCACATAATCAATGCTTCCGGTAAAATTGTCTGTCCTGGCTTCATTGATTTTCATTCCCATGGTGACATGGTGCTTGGTCAGAATTTCGCAAAATTATGCAAAGTTTCTCAAGGGATCACAACAGAAATCGCTGGTCAGTGCGGTTCTTCCATGTTTCCTGTAAGACCAGAAAAATTAGATTTATATCAAACACTGCTCTCTGTTGGAACAG
Organism: Anaerotignum lactatifermentans; assembly: GCF_014982935.1. NCBI lineage: Bacteria > Bacillati > Bacillota > Clostridia > Lachnospirales > Anaerotignaceae > Anaerotignum > Anaerotignum lactatifermentans. The sequence continues at coordinate 2,962 of NZ_JADCKK010000020.1, forward strand.
CCACATATCCTGATGACATGCCAAACTGGACAACCTTTGCTCGCTATTTAGAATATGCCAAACAAGTTCCTCTTGCAGCAAACATTAAATTTTTGGTAGGTCACGGTTCTCTGCGCCTTGCAGTTATGGGATATGCATGCAGAAAGCCTACAAAGGAAGAACTGGAGCAAATGAAAACATTACTGCGAGAATGTATGGAAAATGGTGCCCTTGGCATGAGTTCCGGCCTGATCTATACACCCAGTGCTTATGCAGAAACAGAAGAACTCATTGAACTTGCGAAAGTGGTTGCAGAATATGATGGACTGTATGCTACACATATGCGCAATGAATCTTATGATGTAGTCAATTCTGTAAAAGAAGCCATTGAAATTGGCAGACAAAGTGGTGTACGCGTCAGCATTTCTCACCACAAAGTCTGTGGTAAGCCAAATTGGGGATTGTCCCAAGAAACACTGAAACTGGTAGAAGATGCTATTGCAGAAGGCATTCGCATCACTTTGGATCAATATCCATATACCGCTTCCATGACCCATTTGAATGCCTGTATCCCCCCTTGGTATTTCACCGAAGGCATTCCAGCAATGGCAGAAAAGCTGAAAGACCCAGATATTCGTAAAAAATTAAAAGCTGAAATTGAAGATCCAAAAACGCCTTTTGACAACTATGTTCAAAATTGTGGTGGATACGCAGGTGTTTTTATTTCCTCCTGCCCTGTAACCCATGAAGCAGAAGGCATGTTCTTGAGCGATTATGCGGCACAAAAAGGCATTGATCCATTTGACGCCCTTTGTGACCTTCTGGTCATGAATGGCGGTGTGGGAACAGCCATTTACCATTGTATGTCTGAAGAAGACCTGAACCGGATATTCACCTTTCCCCATACTGTTGTAGGAACTGACGGCATTTGCCGTGCTATGGAAGAAAAAGCGCATCCCCGCTCTTTCGGTACGTTTGTCCGCGCTATTTGTCACTTCCATAAGGAAAAAAATCTCATGGCTCTGGAAGATGTTATCCGCAAAATGACTTCTCTGCCTGCCAGCCGTGCAATGCTTTCCAACAAAGGTATTCTGGCAGAAGGCTATGATGCCGACATCAATATTTTTGATCTGGAACAATTAGAAGATACTCCAAACTATGTACATTCTAATCAAGTATGCAAAGGTATGGAAACCGTCATTGTCAATGGGGTAGTGGTTTACGAAAATGGCAGCCTCACAGGGCAACACGGCGGAAAAATCCTACTGCATCATAACAAATAAAACGAAATAGCACATAACTTCCCATATTCGGATTACATATCCGAGATTCTCTCTCTGAAAAGCCCTTTATACTCCCCATAAAGGGCTTTTGACATTACGAAAAAGTCAGAATCTCCGCATGAAAACAAAGAAAGCTGAAATCCTTATGCTACAAAGGATTCCAGCTTTCTTATTTTTACAATGACTTTATTAGATATGTTTCTTCTGAAGAATGTTATCTTTAAGGGAAGCCTGCTTTTTTCATGCTGACTTCTTATTGACTTTACACTGCAAAAATAGATTCCTACCATCTGCTCTGTCATTGTTCCATAAGCTGCAATGTTTCATTCTGCCAAACACCAAAGACTTCATCCATCTTTTCCGCAACCTGTTTGCCTTTCATGATATCCAGCATCTTCTTTTCAAAAGCTTCAGACTGTTCCGATTCTACCAGCACGCAAAACTGCACCTGATCGGTATACTGGGTATCATGAAGCACATGACCATCCTGCAAAATTTCATACTGTACTTTTCCAGAATCTGTGTAATCCACCGTCACAAAATAACGGCTATACAGCACCAATTCCGCAATACCAGCTGCCAACAATCCTTCTTTTGCAGCTTTGCCATAAGCACGCACCAGACCGCCGGTTCCAAGAAGAGTACCGCCAAAATATCTGGTTACCACAATGGCAGTATCTTTCACGTCTTCCCCTTTCAGAACATTCAACACCGGCATACCCGCTGTGCCCTGGGGTTCACCATCGTCACTAAAACGCTGGATTTCATTTCTTTCACCAATCTGATAGGCAAAAACATTATGGGTTGCATCCCAATATTTCTTTTTCAATTCATCGATAAAACTTCTGGCTTCTTCCTCTGTTTTGACTGGGCGAACAGTCGCAATAAAACGGGATTTCTTTTCCACAATTTCCGCTTCCGCCTGTGCCAGAATGGTTTTATATTTTTTCAACATAAGCAATCACCTTGCTTTAGTATACCAAAAAGCTGCAATCCACTCAAGAAAGAAACCGCATAAAAGCTATATTTTTTGCGCAGAATAATGCTGACAAACAAAAAGGAGGAATACAGACATGGCTGGACAAAAATATCAGGATCTCGCAGATTTACTGCTGCACAACGAACGGGCAAAACATTTTTACAAAGGCTTACCTGACACTACACAAATCGCATTATCCAACAACAGCAGTTCCATCTGCTCCATGGAAGACCTGCGGAATTTTGTAAGTACCGTAGAACAGAAAAAGAAATAAGGTTTCCCTACAAAACAATAACCCCATGGAACAACAGTTTTTTGTCATTCCATGGGGTTTCTCTATTCTTTGGAGGTCATTGCAAAGAACAGATATTATTTTGCTGTAATGCTGTATTCACCGTTTTCTACATCTACAACCAAAGTTGTGCCCTGATCAATATCACCAGCAATGATCTTCCGTGCCAACAATGTTTCGATGTCACGCTGTACCAGACGTTTCAGCGGTCTTGCACCAAAGGCAGGGTCATAACCAGTTTCTACGATATAATCTTTTGCACGTTCTGTCAGTTCACATTTCAGCTGTTTATCTGCCAGACGTTTGTTCAGATCTTTCATAATCAGGTCAATGATATGGGTGATGTTATCCTTTGTCAGAGGTTTGTAGAATACGATTTCATCCAGTCTGTTCAGGAATTCAGGACGGAAGGAATGATGCAGCAATTCTTCTACCTGATTTCTTGCTTCCTGGGTGATTTCGCCGTTGGCATCAATGCCTTCCAGCAGATAATTGGAACCTAGGTTGCTTGTCAGGATGATAACGGTATTCTTGAAGTCAACGGTTCTGCCCTGAGAGTCTGTGATTCGACCATCATCCAATACCTGCAGCAGAATATTGAACACATCGGGATGTGCTTTTTCCACTTCATCGAACAGGATGACGGAATAAGGTTTTCTCCGAACGGCTTCTGTCAGCTGACCGCCTTCTTCATAACCTACATATCCAGGAGGCGCACCAATCAGACGAGACACACTGAATTTTTCCATATATTCAGTCATATCGATTCTGACCATATTCTTTTCATCATCAAACAGACATTCTGCCAATGTTTTTGCCAATTCTGTTTTACCAACACCTGTGGGACCCAAGAACATGAAGGAACCAATAGGTCTGTTCGGGCTCTGGATACCAGCACGGCTTCTCAGGATTGCTTCCGCAACTTTCTGAACGGCTTCATCCTGCCCTACCACTCTTTCGTGGAGGATATCTTCCAGATGCAGCAGTTTTTCACGTTCGCCTTCCATCAGTTTGGCTACAGGAATACCTGTCCAACGTTCGATGATACGAGCGATTTCTTCCTCGGTTACTTTATCACGCAGCAATGTGTTTTTGTTGCCGTTTTCTTCAGCTTCCCGTTCTTTTTCTTCCAGTTCTTTCTGGAGCTGAGGCAGTTTGCCGTATTTCAGTTCTGCGGCTTTATTCAGATCATATTTCCGTTCAGCTGCTTCGATTTCCGCATTGACATCTTCGATCTGTTCACGGAGTTTCTGAACGACACCGATAGCATCTTTTTCGTTTTCCCATTTTGCTTTCAAAGTTGCAAACTGGTCACGCATTTCTGCCAATTCTTTCTGGATTTCTTCCAGATGTTCTTTGGACAGTTTATCATCCTCTTTTTTCAGAGCTGCTTCTTCGATTTCATGCTGGATGATTTTTCTCTGGATAACATCCAGTTCTGTAGGCATGGAATCCATTTCTGTACGAATCATGGCACAAGCTTCATCCACCAGGTCGATGGCTTTATCTGGCAGGAATCTGTCAGAGATATAACGGTTGGACAATGTTGCAGCCGCAATCATAGCCTGGTCCTGAATTTTTACACCATGATATACTTCATACCGTTCTTTCAGACCACGCAGAATTGCGATGGTATCTTCTACGGTAGGTTCGTTTACCACAACAGGCTGGAAACGACGTTCCAGAGCAGGATCTTTTTCGATATACTGTTTATATTCATTCAGTGTGGTTGCACCGATACAATGCAGTTCCCCTCTTGCCAGCATAGGTTTCAGCAGGTTACCTGCATCCATGGCGCCATCGGATTTCCCTGCACCAACAATGGTGTGCAGTTCATCGATGAACAGAATGATTTTACCTTCACTCTTTTTGACTTCATTCAAAACAGCTTTCAGACGTTCTTCAAATTCACCTCTGAATTTTGCGCCTGCAATGAGGGCACCCATATCCAGAGAGAAAATGGTCTTGTCTTTCAGGCTGTTGGGAACATCTTCTTTCACAATACGCTGTGCCAGACCTTCTGCGATGGCTGTTTTACCAACACCGGGTTCACCAATCAGCACAGGGTTGTTTTTGGTTTTTCTGGACAGAATACGGATGACGTTACGGATTTCATCGTCACGACCGATCACAGGGTCCAGTTTTTTGCTTCTTGCTTTTTCCACCAGATCAGTACCATATTTCTTCAAAGCATCATAAGTTGCTTCAGGAGAATCACTGGTTACACGGGTGTTGCCACGTACGGTTGCCAGAATTTTCATAAAGCCTTCTTTGGTGATGTTATACTGACGGAAAATTTCTTTCAGCGCCGCATTAGGGCTGTTCACCATTGCCATGAAAATATGTTCTACGGATACATATTCGTCTGTCATGTTTTCTGCCAGTTTTTCTGCTGCTGTCAGTGTTTTTTCCAAGTCAGAAGAAACATATGTCTGTCCGCCTGTTGCACGAGGCAGTTTTTTCACTTCGTTTTCTGCTGCCTGCAGCAAACCGTTTACATTCACATTCATTTTCTGCATCAGCTGGGGGATCAAACCTTCATCCTGCGTCAGCAATGTAACCAGCAGATGCTGTTGATCCATCTGGGGGTTACCGTATTCCACTGCCATAGATTGGGCGTTCTGAATGGCCTCCAGAGATTTCTGTGTAAATTTTTGTAAGTTCATAACCATTCCACCTTTCTCCATTTAGAATCTATTCAAAATTTAGGTTATTTCCTTTTGAATACGATATTATTATACATTGTTAGCACTCACTTGTAAAGAGTGCTAACAAAACTTTTTGCACAAACTTTCCGAAAAATATCAATATTTATTATGCATTTTTCCATTATTTACACAAACATGACGGACTTTTCAGGCTTCCTTCCTCTTTGATTCTTCTCCCAGCCACAAATCTTCAAAATAAAAAACTGCTGATATTCCACATATAAATGAGTGTCAACAGTTTTTTGATATTTATGTAGGTTCTCCTTTGATTGCCTCTAACTTACCGGAAATTTCTTGAAAAGCTTTCTGAAATGGTGGTGCATCATATGTCTGTTTTGCTTTTTCCAGTAAATCTTCCGCTTCCTGATAATCTTTTTTCATGATGGCCATCAATGTATCAAGGATCGCAATATTGGCGCCATAGCTTTTCCCTCCCCGAAACTTCTGAAAGAGCTGCACATTTGCCTGATATAACGCGGTTGCTTTTTCATATTGATTGGTTTCAAAATAACAAATGAAAAGGTTGATACAATAAACCACATTCACAACAGCACCTTTTCTTTGTTTTTCGGACAATCCTTCCAGTATTTCAACGGCTTCCTTAAATCGTTTTTGCTCCATATATCCCGCTGTCAGATTTAAGCGCAGGGTATTCTGCAAATATCGTCCTTTCGCCGTTTTCAGCAATGCCTGCATTCCTTCAATGTACGCCTGCGGTTTCTCCTCAAGCAGTTGTTCCGACAGAATTCTTACCTTTTTGAAATAATATCGGTTATATAGTATATTAAACAACACTGCACCAATTACAATAACAATCGCGGCGATGTAATAGCCACGCATGAAAACATCCTCATCAATATGAAATGATTTTTGAATGAGTAATGCGACGATGCCGATACAAACACCAATGATAAAAATCTTCATAATGCGCTTCATTCGCATTCCCCCTTATTTCTCTATGCCCTTTTATTTTTGAATCTTACCATAAAGGTCCAAAAGAATCTATTTCAAAATTCTTAATTATAGAAAAAACCAAAACGATAAAAGGTTCTTCTGCAATATTTGATTACAGTAGAACCTTCTTATCTTTTATCAAATCCAATTATATAATTCGAATCATCACAAAATCCCCATCTGCTTTTACTTCCACTTGATAGTCTGTATTGCGTTTCAATTCTTCTAGGGAAGCACTCTCTCCCGGCTCAAGGGTCTGCTCATCTATGACGATATTCCCTTCTGTATCACTGATTCTGAAAGTAACTGCCGATGTACTGTCAATGTGGACGACCATCTTCTTTTTGCAGATCAGATGGTCATAGTTCAAATATTCCTCTCCATTAAAATCAACTGGTTTCCACGCATCTTCTGTATGAATATCACGTAATACAACCATGTTATCTTCCGTGAAAAAATCATATACCTCCCCCACATTCGTATATACCATATAACCTGATATGATAACAGCAATGGTTACAAAAACTGTCACAACCGCAGTCAATATTCTCTTGATTTTTAGCTGATGCTTCAGTTCTTTTAATATTTTTTCATTTTCTTCCTGAATTTTAGGTGCAGACGGAAAAACAAATTCCTGACGCATGATTTCAAAATCCTTTTTACAATTCTCACAAGTCTGCAAATGCATCTCAACAACCTGTGTCGTTTCTTCGCTCAGAATTCCTTCTATATATAACGGCAATAAATCCTTCGCAATACTACAACCGATTTTTTCCATTCTCTATCCCCTCCATATATTCGATAATCTCTTTTTTTTCACGATAAAATGTCACACGCGCCCAATTGGGTGTTTTTCCAAATAACGCAGCAATCTTTTCAAAAGGAAGCTCCCCGAATACACGCAAAGTAAATACCTCTTTATATGGCTCTCTCATCTGATGAAGAAACTGGTGAACAAGCAGCGCACTCTCCTCATCTACGATTTTACTGGTAAAAGATGTCTGACTGATAAGAGGCATCTTTTCTATCTCTTCTGCAACATATATTTTCTGGCGTTTACAATGGGTATAGTATGTATTCCTTGCAATGGTAAACAGCCAGGCGCGTATATCTTTTCTGCCATCAAAAGTATCAATTGTTTTCAGTGATTTTGTAAAAGTTTCCTGCGTGATTTCTTCTGCCAAATCTTCGCTGGCCGATATACTTCGTAAAAATAGAAAAACATCTTTGAAATATCGTTGATATACACTTTCAAAGTCCACCCATTTTCACCACCTTTCACTATAATAACAATCGAAGCTTGAAAACATTACAAGTTTTTTGAAAAAAGTCTCAAACAAAACGGTAGGAAATTCGGCTGTAAGAACACACCAAATTTTCTACCGTTTTAGAATTCTATAAAAAAGCTTTTTCATGGTATCTGTATACAAGGAATCGGACACAGAAAATTTTTTTTAAAAAACTACCATTCCTCCCATGATTTAAGGAATATATTTTTTAATCAGTCGATATGCTGTTGGCTGGCTGACACCTAAAGCCTGGGCAACCTTCACGCTGTTTTGATATTTCTGATAAGCTTCCTGCACCATTTTGCGCTCCACATCTTCTAATGCTTCCCGCAGACTTTTCTTTTCAGAAGTTATATCCTGTTTTTCTTCATATTTATTTTCCCCAATATCAAAAATCATTTTGGGTAAATTTTCCGCTTTGATTTCTTTGCCGTTTGTCAGCACCACTACTTTTTCCATGACATGAGATAATTCGCGTACATTGCCAGACCATTTATAGCGGAGCAGAATTTCCATGGCATCTTCGGAAAGGGTGTGATTTCGAAAATGACATTCATTATATTTGTCCAAATAATGCCGAATCAGGACTTCGATATCATTTTTTCTCTCACGCAAAGGCGGAATGGAAACTTCAAAAATATTGAGCCGATAATACAAGTCTTCCCGAAATGTTTTGGCTTTTACCATATCAGCCAGATTTCGATTGGTTGCCGCAATGATTTTCACATCCACCTTCTGCTTCTTTTCGCTTCCCAGTGCCATAAATTCCTGATCCTGAATAAAATGAAGCAGTTTTCCCTGCAAATCATAAGGAATTTCCGATATTTCATCCAGAAACAGCGTTCCGCCATCTGCGATTTCCACAATTCCCTTTTTGCCTGCGGTATTCGCGCCGGAAAACGCCCCTTTTTTATAGCCAAACAATTCGGATTCAATGAGGTTTGGGTTCATGCAGGCGCAATTGACGGCAACGAAAGGCTTGTGTTTGCGGATACTTTGCTGATGCATATATTTTGCCAGAAATGTTTTGCCTGTTCCCGTTCCCCCCAGAATCAGACATGGATTTTTGACATTTTTGATTTTTCCAATGGTTTCCATAACGCTTTTCATATTCTCACTGGCATACAAAAAGCTTTCTTCCCGGGGTTCTGTTCCATCTGTAATTTCCAGAAAAGCTTCTTCCGCTTTACCCATTTTGTTGTAATTATAAATATCATTGACATTTTGGGCTACATACTTGATATTCCCCTGCTCATCGAATATAGGAACAGAGATGGTGATGATGTCCAGACCTAGATTCGTGATTTGCCTTTTTACGACCATCTTCTTTTTTCGTATACTTCAGGTAATGTGGAATTGCTCCAGTAAGTTTCATCCAATTGTGAAAAATGCGTCCCAATCAGTTCCTCTGCTGTTTTTCCATAATGTCTTTCAGCCGCTTTATTTACAAAAACCAATGGGTTCTTCCCCATTTTTCAGCACTCTGGTGATGGTAGAGGACAATGTGAAAGAGGTTGCATCCAAAGTTGTTGCTAAGAACAGAATGATAACAACAAGATACAGAACCATCGCTACTTTGGAGAACGGCAGCGCATTGATGGTAGCCGTTGCAATCATTTCAGATTGACCATTTGCCAGCATAGCAGGTACATCCAGAATGCCGTCCATACGCAATCCCTGCTGGAATGCTGTTACGCTGCCAAAGAACAGGAACAAGCCTGCAGTACCTGTAATCAGCATATTGATGATGATTTCTCTGACAGTTCTGCCTTTGGAAATCTTTGCAACAAACAAACCTGTGAATGGTCCAAATACCAGCCAATATACAAAATAAAATACGGTCCAGTCCTGGGGATAGCCGCTTCTGGCCACGGGATCTGTCCAAAGGGTCATTCTGACGAATTCTGTTGAGAGAATACCAAGGGAGTTCACCAAAGAATCCAGAATAAACTGTGTATTGCCTGCGATAAAAATGAAAATCAAAAGTGCAATACAGAAATAACATTCCAGTCACTGATTTTTCGCATACCTTTTTCAATCCCTACCAGAGAGGAAATGGAATACAGAACGGCTGTGCCAATCAATACCATTACCATCAAAGTGAAGGATGTGGAAATACCAATCAAATCTGCAATGGCAGCTGCAATGGTAGATGCAGAGGAACCGGCAGAAATACAAATAGAACCAACGGCTGCAAAGATGAAAATAAAGTTTACAATTTTACCAAACCATCCGTTTACCGCTTTTTCTCCCAGAGAATATTTGCATAAAGCACCGAAACGCAGTTCATTATCTTTCTTAATGTAATAATGATAAGCGAAAGGCAGTACAAAAATACACAGCAATGCCCAAGCTGCCGGACCCCAGTCAAAAATCGCATAAGTCAAGGATAATTCATAAGCATATGCTTCGGAAATGGGCGCACCAGCTAAGGCAGGTGCAGCATTAAAATGATATCCCCATTCCAAAAATGCCCAGTAAACAGTTCCTGCACCCAAACCTGTAAAAAACATCATAGCTACCCAGCTCATGGCTTTAAACTCCGGTTTGCAGTTGCCAAAACGAATATTTCCGTATTTGGAAAAAGCCAGTGCTACCAGAAAAATCAATACAATGACAGTAAAGAACTGCATCACAGAGCCAAATGTATATGTCAACGCATGCATAACCTGCGCACCAATTGCCTTTCCAGCTTCTGGATACAAAGTCATGCCAATCATCAAAGCAAGAATGATCACAATGCTGACGATCATCAATCCGACTTCATATTTCTCATTGAGTTTTTTCTTTTCATTCATACAATCTCCCCCTTATCTATCAGATTACCTTTGCTTCTTTTAACGCACTGATTTTTTCTTCCGTATAACCTAACTGCTGTAAAATTGCATCGGTATGTTCACCCAATGTTGGAGAGGGAATATTTGTAACAGGCTTGTTTTCTGACAAATGAATGGGATTTCCCACCAGTTTTACAGGTCCCATGACGGGATCTTCCACTTCAATAACCATATCTCTCGCCAGCAATTGGGGGTTTTCTAAAGATTCTGCAATGCCCATAACAGAGGAGACCGCGATGGAAGAACCATCAAATAAAGCTTCCGCTTCTTTGGATGTGTAATCTTTCAATTTCGCTTCAATCAAAGTTTTCAATTCTGCTTGCTTGTCCAAACGCTGTACATTGGTTTCGTATTCTTCTATATCAGGCAATCCCAAGATATTACAGAATGTTTTCCACTGACTGTCGTCTTTCACAGTAATGGCAATATAGTCGTCTTTTGTTTGATAAACATCGCTTGGAGCCACGTAATGACTAGCGTTTCCGGAACGGCTGATTACCTTGCCATTGTTGGCATATTCTAAAACGGGATATTCCAAAAGTCCAAACAGCGCCCCCAGCATCGTAACATCAATCTGTTGACCTTTTCCTGTTTTCTGTCTATGGTGGAAAGCGATCATCAATCCCAGTAACAACAGCAATCCTGTATAACTGTCACCGATTGCCGGTCCAATTTTTGTGGGACCTTTATCAGCAAATCCGTTCACATCCATAATACCGCTCATGGCTTGGATGACATTGTCATATGCCGGATATTTGGATAATTCGCCTTTTGTTCCGAAGCCAGAAATAGTAGCGTAGATAATATCTGGTTTTACCTGTTTCATCTGCTCGTAGCCTACGCCATATTTTTCCAAAGTACCCGCTTTGAAATTGGAGCACACAATGTCCGCATCTTTAATCAAATCATAGATGATTTTCTGTCCCTCTTTGCTTTTGATGTCCATTGCAATGCTTTTTTTACCTCTGTTAAATGAAGCATAGTAAGCACTATAATCATTTTTAAATGGTCCCCATGTTCTTGCCTGATCTCCGCCGTCAACACGCTCAATTTTAATGACTTCCGCACCATAATCCGCTAAAAATAATGAGCAGAAAGGACCGGCATATGCATGTGTGAAGTCAACCACTTTTACTCCGTCTAAAAATCCCATATGATACAACTCCTTTTAGATTACTTTTTTGCCTTGCAGTGTGTGAATATCTTTTTCTGTTATACCGAGCATTTCCATACAAGCATTGGTATCTTTTCCAAGAGCCGGTGCGTCGGCAAATGATTTTGCTTTGGTATCGCCCAATACAAAAGGAATGGAAGGATAACGAAGCGTACCATATTTTTCGCTGTTCACAGAAACCATATATCCGTTTTCCAATGTGTTTGGCAAGTCTGTAATTTCAGGGATTGTCAATACCGCACAGCACGGAATGCCTTGTGTTCTGCATTTATTTTCTACTTCTGTTTTTGTATAAACAGACAGCCGCTTTGCAAGAATGGGACGAAGAGTATTCATATAATCTGTTCTTCTTCCTTCATTATCAATAAATCTTGGATCTTCTTTTAAATCACCCAAATCCAATACATCACAGAATTTTTCCCATTGGTTCTGTGTTGCGACACCCACTGCCACATAACCATCGGATGTTTCAAATGTGTCATAAGGCGCACAAGAAGGATCAAAATTCCCTTTTCTCTTATGTACTTCTCCTACAGTAGAATAAGCCGCCGGTGCAGCCTCAATGCAGGAATAAATAGAATCCAGTAATGCGATATCTACTTTCTGACCAATGCCTCTGATGTTCCGATCAATGAGCGCCATGACAATGCCTGTGGCAAAATATGCAGCACTGTAATGTTCCGCAATGGATGGTGCAGATTGAACAGGATATTCGTTATGAACACCAGTCATATCCATGGCAACACCTTTTGCCTGGGCTGTAAGAGAGCTGGCAGGCTTATTCTTATAAGGTCCTGTTTCTCCATAATAAGAATAGGAAGCATAAATAATATCGGGTTTCATTGCTTTCAAATCCTCATAACCAAACCCTAATGACTCCATATAGCCCGCTTCTGCACCTACACAAATGACATCATAGAAAGGAAGCAACTTTTTCAAAATTTCTGCTCCTTCTGCTGTAGCAATATCCAGTGTGATACTCTTTTTCCCACTATTCAGGTAATTGAAATACAGACTATCGCCATTTTTGACAGGCTCCCAGTTTCTTGCTTTGTCCCCGCCATTTGGTCGTTCCACCTTTGTTACTTCCGCGCCATAAGATGAAAGATACAACGTTGCTAAACTGATGGTTAGCTTTTCGGATAAATCCAAAATTTTGATGTTTTCTAGTGCATTCATGGTCACAACTCCTTTTGATTTCTTTGCACATATATAAAGCAAAATCTGTGCCAAATCCAGAAATGCCAAAAATGCGGAAAAAATGCACATAAAAAAACAAGATTATTCAGATTCGAATAATCTTGTTTTTGATTGCTATTCTATTCAGAATAATTTATTTATAATAGAATAATTTTGTTTCAGTAATCTTTTCAAATGCCTTGGATATTCCTCCTAGAAAAAATAGATATAAAAAGGTTGAAACGTGACGCGAATCCGCGACCGCTGGTCGGAGATAAGGACTGATATATATTTATTTTTCTATATGTCTATTTTACAATATCCTCAGGATATTGTAAATGGATTCCTGTAAAATAAATCACTTCATTCTATACTTTTCAAGGAGTTCCTCATCTAATTCCACACCAAGTCCAATGCAATCAGGAACTTTCACATATCCATTTTCAAAAGGAATCAGGTTCTTCACCAGTTTCCGGAACAGTGGGCTATTGGACTGTGAATATTCCATAAGATCACAACTTTCTGTTGCTGCTAAAAATTGCACTGTAGCAGAAAGCAATATCCCTGTACTGAATCCATGAGGAATGAGCTTTGTGCCATGAAGCTGTGCCAAGTCATAAATCTTCCGCATTTCACTGATTCCGCCGCATCTAGTAATATCCGGCTGCACAATATCTACTTTTGACCGATTCAGAAATTCCTGAAATTCATAGCGAGTTGTAAGAGATTCTCCGCCTGAAATTTTCGCACTGGTAATGCCGGACAATTTCGCATAACCATCCAAGTCATCAGCCAAAACAGGTTCTTCCACCCAATTCAAATTATATTTTTCCAGACGCTTCATCATATAAGCAGAGTGTCCATAAGTTCTCCATTTAGAAGCCAGGTCGATTTGCAATTCAAATCCTTCGCCTAATTCTTCTCGAACAGCTTTTACGATAGCTTCATCCAAATCGGGATTATCCCCAAACACACCACCGCCAAATTTCAGACTGGTAAATCCTTGTTTTTTCAAGTCTGCTGCTATTTTTGCGCTTTCTTCCGGTGTGTCCGCAGGAATGAATGTACCATAAGCACGTATTTTGTCCCTGTATTTTCCACCCAAAAGAATATGTATGGGAACCTGATAATACTGGGACGCGATATCCCACAAAGCAATATCAATGGCGCTCATGGCATGGATACCCAGCCCCCTTCTGCCATTATAGTTAGATGCCCAGTACATCTTGTCCCATAATTTCTGTATCTCCAGTGGATTTTCACCAAGAATCAATCTCTTTAAACCACCGCAGTACAAATTGGATTCCGGAGCATCCACCATGGCTTTTGCTACCAAAGGAGATGTATCACTTTCGCCCCAGCCAACAATACCAGTATCCGTTGTGATCTTCACCAAAAAGGCATCATCTCCCCATTCACAAGGTGCATCTATTGCAGGGACACGCAAACAAATGGCTTCTACATCTTTGATAATCATATGATTGCTCCTTTCTACAACAGCGACATCCAACGGGCTGCGCTTTTGTCGTTATTTTTCTGTCTTTGTAATATATTTCTGGATCAGTCGATTTGCTTTTGTCTGGCTGATCTGCAAACATTCTGCCATCTTCCGGCTGCTCTTGCAGTGGGCAAAGGCTTCTGTGACAATTTTCTTTTCATATTCCTCAACAGCTTCATCCAAGGACATTTTCTGAGTAAGTACCGCGCAGCCAGTACCTTTTTCATTTGCTACATGAAAGAAACTTTCCGGCAGATTGGTGATTTCCAATGTCTGCTTTTCCGCTGTCAAAACGCCCCGTTCAATGACATTGGACAATTCACGGATATTTCCTTTCCAAGGATATCTTTGAAACAATTCCATCACACGTTCTGAAATCTGAATATTTCTTTCGTATTTTTGATTGAAGATATTCAAAAAACTTACAGCCAATGGCTCAATATCCTCCTGTCGTTTTCGCAGAGGCGGCATCATAATGTCAAACACATTGATCCGATGATACAGGTCTTCCCGAAACTTTCCTGCTTCCACCATTTTTCTTAAATCGCAGTTGGTGGCACAGATGATACGCACATCCAGCTTAATGGGTGTCTGGGAACCAACTGGCATAATGACTTCCTCCTGCAAAGCATGGAGAAATTTTGCCTGCAAATCATAAGGCAATTCCCCAATCTCATCCAGAAACAGCGTTCCGCCATTTGCCGCTTCAAACAGCCCCTTTTTTCCACCCTTCTGGGCACCAGTAAATGCCCCTGACTGATAACCAAACAATTCCGATTCGATAATAGTCGGACTCAAGCTAGCAATATTTACACAAACGAAGGGTTTATGCGCACGGGTGCTGTTTTCATATATATATTTGGCAAGAAGGCTTTTTCCGGTTCCGGTTTCGCCCAAAATCAACACAGGCGCTTTTGTTTTGGCGATCTTATCAGCGGTATGGAGGGTTTCTTCCATGACTTTGCTCTGATAAATGATTTTGCTTTCATGTCCATGTGCCTGTTCATCCTCCAGCACCTGAGATGCCAGCACCTTATACAAGCTGTCATCGCTGTCTCGCACACTTTGGAGCACATACTCGACTTCTCCATGTTCGTCCATGATAGGTACAGAAATCGAAGCAATATAAATGCCCAGAAATGTTTTCTGCTTCTGGATCATAGGTCTTTTTCCATCAAAAGTCAGTGTAACACAGCTGGGTGACCATAGTTTTTCATTGATGGTACACTCCTGCAATGTTTTACCGAGAAATTTTTCCGGTCGGATGCCATAATGCCGATAACAAGCATCATTGACATACACAATCTTCCCATTCTTATCCCAAATAAAAATCTCATCATAACATTGATCTATCATTTCAATGAGCTTTTCTGCATTGATAGCACCTTTCAGCAACATGGCACTCGCTCCTTTTGTTTTTTATCTTCTATGATACCTGTTTTTCATGAAAAAAGAAATATCCGCATGATTTTTTTGAGAACCATCACCATGCGGATATTATGTCACAAAGGATATTGCATTATGTTTCTTCAGACACTGCGGATTCTCTTACGATCTCTTCTTTTGTTTTATGTCCAAAGTCTTTCTTCATCTCCCGCAGCAAACCAAAATACATGATTCCCAAAAGGATTACCAGCGGGAAACCGGAAAGCAATACAATCGATTTAATGGTGTCAATATCTGTACCAATGAAGTAAATGGCAATCGGCAGTGCACACAAAATCAGGCACCATGCAAATTTCAAGGGCTTTGGTGCTTCGCCTTTTTCGTCCAGCTTTTTCGCGATAGTTGTGGACAATGTCTGAGAAATCGCGTCCATCGTTGTTGCCAAGAACAGCACGATTACAAACAGATATACGCACATAGCCACTTTGCTGAAAGGCAGTGTATGCATAGTTGCAAGAGCAATGTTTTCAGACAAACCATTGGCAAGCATATAAGGGATATCCAGAATGCCCTGCATTCTCAGATCCATCTGATAGCCGCCCATAATGCCAAAGAAGAAAATCAGACCGGCAGAACCGGAAACCAGCATATTGGCAATGATTTCTTTCAGCTTTCTGCCTCTGGAGATCTTTGCTACAAACAGTCCTGTAAAAGGTCCGAATACAAACCAGTAAATCAAATAGAATACTGTCCAAGACTGAGGATAACCAGTCGCAGCTACAGGGTCTGTCCACAATGTCATACGAACGAAATTAGAAGTTACCAATCCCAGCGCATTGACAATACTGTCCCAAATGAAGCTGGTAGGTCCAACGATGAAAATAAAGAGCAACAGAGCGCAGCATGCGTAAACATTCGCATCAGAAATCTTTTTCATGCCTTTCGCTGCGCCTGACATAGATGTCAGTGTATAAATGATGGTAACGCCCAGCAGAACACCAACAGTCAGCCCAAAGGAATTGGGAATACCAATCAGGTCGGAAATGGTTGCCGCAATGGTAGAACCGGATGTACCAGCTGTGATGGCAACAGAACCAATAGCAGAGAAAATGAACAAAAAGTCTACGAATTTACCAAAAATACCTTTTACACGTTTTTCGCCGACAGTGTATTTGCAAAGCTGAGAAAAACGCAGTTCGTTGTCTTTTTTAATGTAATAATGGTACGCAAAGGGAATAACGAATACGCACAGCATCGCCCAAGCAATGGGACCCCAGTCATAGAAGCAGTATGCCAAAGACTGTTCATAATTATAGGCTTCGCTGATGGGCACGCCATTGATCTGGGGAGCTGCGTTGAAATGATAGCCCCATTCCAGAAATGCCCAGTAAACAGTACCTGCGCCGTTACCGCAGAAAAACATCATTGCTACCCAAGACATAGTAGAATATTCCGGTTTTGTGTTGCCGAATCTGATATTCCCATATTTGGACAACGCAAGTACCACCAGAAAAATAAAAATACCAAATGCAATAAGCTGCATCGTAGAACCAAAGGTATGTGTGAGCAGATTCATGATCTTATGGGAAATGGCAACCCCTTGTTCGGGGAACAGCGTCAACCCCACAACCATGATGGCAACAACAATCAGACTGGCAATCATCAGACCCACTTCATACTTTTCAGATAATCGCTTCTTTTCCATACGCTCCCTCCTGTCATAATCATGATATCACATGATAATCCGTATCCATGCGGTTTTTTCAAATACCGCATGGATACATTGCATCAATTATCTTTTTATCAGCAAATTTCGTTCTGAACAAATGCTGCAATTTCGTCTGCTGTATAGCCAGCTTCCAGCAATACTTTTTCTGTATCGCGTCCCATAGCGGGTGCACCCTTTTCAATAACTGCAGGTGTTTCACTCATGATCATAGGGTTGCCCATGGCAAGGTATTCACCTACGCCATCATCTGTCACAGGAATCAGCATATTTCTTGCTTTGAGCTGAGGATGTTCCATCAGCTCAGGAATAGTATTCACAGGAGAACAAGGCAAATTACATGCCAGGAAAATGTCGTTCAATTCTGCCTTTGTTTTGGATGCGAAGAAAGGCAGGATCTTTGGTGTCAGTTCGTCATACAGAGCAACACGGCTTTCGTTTGTACTGTATTTTTCTTCCTGCAGCAGTTCCGGCATTTCAATAGCATTGCAGAATCTTTCCCATTCGGACTTAGAGCCTGCCGCAACGCCTACGGAGAAATAACCATCTTTGCAGGGATATACGTCATAAGGGAACAGTGTAGGGTCTGTGTTGCCGCAACGGCTGATTTCTTCATTGAGCAGTTCTTTATACATAATAGGGCTTTCCATGATGCCAAAGAGGCAGTCCATCATCGCTACATCCAGTCTTTGACCTTTGCCTGTCTGCAATTTGTGGAAATATGCCATGGTAATTGCCAGAGCCATTGTCAGACCAGTGAAGTTGTCGCCAATGGCAGGACCTACTTTGGTAGGTACATCATCAGCAAAACCTGTCATTTCCATCATGCCGCACATTGCCTGAATAACATTGTCATAAGCAGCCAGAGAACTCCAAGGACCATTCTGTCCATAACCGGAAATAGATGCAAAAATGATTTCAGGGTTGACTTTTTTCAATTCTTCATATCCTAAGCCCATTTTATCCAGTGTGCCTACTTTGAAGTTTTCTACTACGATATCCGCGTCTTTCACCAATCTTTTAATGATTTCTGCGCCTTCGGGTTTGCTGATGTCCAGAGAAATGCTTTCCTTACCTCTGTTGATAGCTGCGTAATAGCCGCTTTCCCCTTTATCATTGATGGGTGTCCATTCTCTGGACTGATCCCCTAAACCTCTTCTTTCAATTTTGATGACCCTTGCACCAAAGTCCGCAAGCTGCATGGTACAGAATGGTCCGCTATATGCCTGTGTAAAGTCGATTACGGTTACACCTTCCAAAACTTTCATGTCGAATCTCCTTTCCATTATGCCATTTCGATGATTTTCTTTTCTGCCAGCGCCTGGATTTCTTCTTCAGAGTATCCCAGCTGTGTCAGATACTGACGTGTGTGTTTGCCAAGGTTGGGCGCACCTTCTGTAAATCCGCCTGGAGTATCGCTCATTTTGATAACGGTACCGGGGATACGGATTTCTTCGCCAATGCCTTCGTCATACACTTTTGCCAGCATGTTTCTGACTTTGATCTGTTCTGTTTCCATAGCTTCGGAAACGGTATAAACCGCACCGCATGCCAGACGCGCATTTCTAAGTTTTTCTTCGATTTCAAATTTGGACATGGTGCCTGTTACTTTTTCGATTGCCTGTTTCAGTCCATCTTCGTAATGATCGCCTCTGGATTCGTTTGTCATATATCTTTCGTCTGCCTTCAGATCATCCATACCCAAAGCATCACAGAATTTTCTCCACTGACCGTCAGTAGAGATACCGATAGCTACATAGCCGTCTTTTGCTTTGAATGTGTCATAAGGAGAAATGGAAGGATAAGAGTTCCCTACTCTTTCAGGTACACTGCCTGTCATGCAGTATGTAATGGGTGCCGCTTCCAGAATGGAGAACAGACAATCCAGAATGGCAATGTCGATTTTCTGACCTTTGCCTGTTTTCTTTTTCGCAATCAGTGCCAGCATAATGGCAGTTGCCATATAAGTACCGCTGAGCTGATCCCCCATTGCCGGACCTGCTTTTGTAGGTGCACCATCAGCAAAACCGGTGCGATCCATCAGACCGCTGCCTGCCTGCAGCTGCAGATCCAGTCCGATGGTCTGCTTCATGGGACCGGTCTGTCCATAGCCATTCAAAGAAGCGTAAATGATTTCAGGATTGACTTCTTTGATTTTTTCATAGCTCAGACCCATTCTTTCCATACTGCCGTATTTGAAGTTTTCTGTTACCACGTCAGCATCTTTGATCAGATCCAGCAGAATCTTTCTGCCTTCTTCTGTGCCGCCGTTGATACCGATACTTTTCTTTCCACGGTTCAGATATGCGTAATAACCGCTGGATTCATTTTTGAAAGGTGACCAGTATCTTGCCAGATCGCCTACGCCTGGTCTTTCGATTTTAATGACTTCCGCGCCAAAGTCTGCCAACAGCATGGTGCAGAGGCTCCCTGCATGTGCCTGTGTAAAGTCCACTACTTTCACACCTGTTAATGGTTTCATAAAAAACTCCTTTCCCACGTTTGGTATTATGGTTTTATTTGTTGCCATATTATATAGCAATAACCATGCCAACTCGGAAAATGCCGAAAAATCATAGTTTTTGTATTTTTTTAAAAACAAAAACTGAGTTGTTTCCAACTCAGTTTTTCTTTCCCTAATTCAATTATCCTGATAAAATCAAGCTTTTTGATATATTGAGTTAAAAATAACTCATGAGTTGTTTTCAACTCACCATTCTTTATGGTTCATGTGCATCCTGACTATTTTTTTCATTTGGCAATGATAAAATAATTGTTGTAGCCAAAATACATGCAAAACCTACAATATCAATCCATATCATTTTCTCTTTTAAAAAGATCACAGATAAAAGCAGCGAAATCACTGGCTCAACTGTGGATAGCAGACTGCCCTTTGCCGGTCCAACCAATTTTGTTCCCGTCAAATACAGCCAGTATGCAAACATCGTGCCAAAAATCCAGACAATGACAAAGACGATACCGGATTCTAAATCATATACCCCCTGCTCATTCCAAATCTGGAAGTATAATGCTGAAAGTATCCCACCAATAAACATCCCCCAGCCGGAAATCAACATAACAGGGTACTTTGCCATGATTCGCTGTGGAAGAACAGAATAAAAGACGAACATAACCGCGCTGAGTATACCCCAGAAAAGGGCTGTGGAAGATATCTGCAAAGTTTTGACATTGCCATGTGTTGCCAATAAGAACACGCCCATAAGCACCAGCACACAAGAAATAATCTCTTTCTTTATAGGGCGCCTCTTTTCACGAAAAAGCGTATAACCCAGAATGAATATTGGTGCCATATAGCAAAGGAATGTGGCAGTAACGGCATTGGAAGCCTGTATTGACCAAAAATATGTAAGTTGGCATCCCGCTGCACCTAAAATCCCAAATAATACAACATCACGAAAATCTTTCTTCGTTTGAAACACAGAAAAAACCTTTTCTTTTTTATAGCTCAGATATAAAAGCAGACACAACCCCGCTAGCGTCAGACGCACTGCAACGACCCATTCTGGATTCAGTCCTTTTTCAGAAAAGAGAAATTGTCCGCCTACACCCGCAATTGCCCAGCAGCTTCCGCCTAATGCTGACATGATACAGCCTTTGTGAACTGCACTTTTTTCTTTCATTTGATTGACACCTCTTTCTTGCACATCATATACCCTGTCTTCCCGCATCTACCTGAATAAGGTAATACCAATAAACTTTTCGTAATTTCTTATTTAATGAGCAAGAAATGTGCCATAACTTTTCACATGGAATCATTTTCAATGCTACTTGAATAAGGGGAGGAAACAAAAATAGTTAAGGCTTAAAGCCTTAACTATTTTTTGTTAAAGTTACAGATTAAGATTCGTATGACAGACCGTTTGTCGCGGATAATGACTGATAGATATTTAATTAATTATAAGGTTATTTTTAAGGGATTGCTTAGTAAATAAGGATAATACTTGTTCAACTAACCCCAATAATTCTTGCTAACAGCATTAAAAATCTTCAAAAATTTATCTAATATAATTATAAAATTAAAAGATCTAATCGTAAGCTAGCAGTAATATTTTCACTTGAAATTCAGCCACTTAATCTGGAAACAGTTGATAAATTAAAAATTCCATATTTAATATCGTAAATTTTCTTCAAAAATCTTGTAAATACCTAAAATTTATATATTTATTAATAAGTATTAAAGTGTTGACTTCTCAACATCTTTTTCATATAATTTTTTTCTAAAAGGAGAATGTACTATGTCTTTTACATATAAACCGCTTTGGAAATTACTCATTGACAAGGATATGAGCAAAAAATATCTAATGAATGCAGCAAACATTTCTAAGTCAACCATGGATAAGATGGGGCGCTCAGAAATTGTATCTCTTGAGATTATAGATAGAATTTGTAATTATTTTAATTGCAAAGTAGAGGATGTTATTGAACACAACCTTGAGAAAGGAAGAAAACCAAATGCGAAATAGCTATTCTAAGGCTGCTGCCGCAACCTTTATTCTAAATAAAGATAAACCTATTCATAGATGGTATCCTTACTTAGAAGGATATTCTTCTTGCTTGATTGACGATATCGTAATGGAAATCGGTCCAGAGAATATACATGTCATCTTTGATCCGTTTGGTGGAACAGGAACTACTTCTTTAGTAGCTTCATCACATGGGATAAAATCATACTATTGCGAAACAAATCCATTTATGCAACAAGTAATCGAAACAAAAATTAATTGCGTTAAACATCTTAGAGAAAGTGGTATAGGAAGTAAATATTTAAAAAAGTTTTTGTCCAAACTTGAAAAATATTGCTATCAATTACGCTTTGACGAACCTTCATGGGATGGATTCGAAAAATTCTTTGATCCTGTTGTTCTTTATCAATTGAAGGACTTAAAAAATGAAATTGATTGCATTGATGATCCAAATACTCGAAGCATTGCATTAGTTCTTTTAGCATCAGTTACAGTCAGAGCCTCAAAAATGATTCGACAGGGCGACCTTAGATATGCTAAAGAAACTGAAAAAAAAGCTGATGATCAAGATATACTTAACAATTTTATCTGCAAACTAAAAATGGCAATTAATGATATTGATCATAATGATTGCCCAACATTATCTGAAACAATTCGCTTAGCCGATGATTGTAGAGATATTACGATAGAAAACCAAGTTGATTGTGTTATCACTTCACCGCCTTATCTTAACGGAACTAATTATATTAGAAACACAAAACTTGAACTTAAACTTAGTGGGTATATACAAACCGAAAAAGATCTTCCTAAATTTCATTCTAAAGGTATTATTGCTGGAATAAATAATGTATCAAGTAAAAACACAAATTTTAAACCTCTAGAAATTGTCCAACCTTATATTGAAAAAGTTGCACCCATAGCCTATGATAAGAGAATTCCGCTAATGATTGCTGGATATTTCCATGACATGACTAAAGTAATTGAGCGACTTTCTCACGCAATGAAAGATAGCGGCTACTTCATTATGGATATAGGTGATTCGCAATTTGCAGGAGTTCATATTCCTACTCACGAAATTCTTACCAAAATTTGTGAAAACTATGGTTTTGTATTATATGGAGAAGATATATTACGAGAACGCAGATCAAAAAATGGAATGATTCTTTCTCAGAGATTATTAAAGTTCCGCTTTCACAAAAAAGAATCAAAAAAACAGGTTTTTCTAGCGGAAGCAAAGAATTTTATGAACACAATGCCTTATAAAGCAGCACCTTATTCTGGCAGAAATTGGGGACATCCGTGGCACTCTTTATGTTCATATCACGGAAAACTAAAACCAGCGATTGCCCATTTCCTTATTGAGCAATTTACGGACCCAGGAGACATAGTCGTTGATCCTTTGTGCGGTGTTGGTACAATTCCTTTGGAAGCATGTCTCCAGAATAGAGTTGGTATTGGTAATGATCTAAGTGAACTTGCTTTTTGTGTGACAAAAGCAAAAGTTGAAAAGGCAGAAAAAGATGATTGTTTCAAAGTTCTTGATGAACTACACTCATATATTGAAAGTAAGAAAAATAGTGACACAATTATACTCCAAATTCAAAAATACAAAAATTTTGGATATAACGGAAAACTTCCGAATTATTTTCATGAAGATACCTTTAAAGAAATATTGTGTGCTCGAAGCTACTTTGTACAAAAAATCAAAAACCTTTCGGCTCCAGAAGCAATGGTCTTTTCCTGTCTTCTACATATTCTACATGGAAACAGACCATATGCTTTATCTCGAAACTCACATCCTTTGACACCATATGCACCTACCGGAGAGTTTGTCTACAAAAATGTAATCGAGCATATTAAAAACAAACTTCTTATTTCATATAAAAGGGGGAAATTTGAAACTTATTGCTCTGGAAAGGCAATTTATGGAGATTATCAAGATTTAGCAGCTCATAATATAACAGCTAACGCCATAATATGTTCACCTCCTTTTGTAGATTCTATTAAATTCTATATGCAGAACTGGATGCGTTTATGGCTATGCGGTTGGGAAGAATCGGATTACAAAAAGGCAGAGAACACCTTTCTTGATCAAATTCAAAAAAAAGATTTTGATATATACATATCCTTTTTCGAAATGTGTCATAAAATTTTAAAGCCTAATGGAAAAGTAATCCTTCATCTTGGGAAAACCCAAAAGGTGGATATGGCAGAGGAACTTTCAAAACGAGCCATTCCGTTTTTTGATGAGGTATACCGAGGCACTGAAAATGTACAGGAAATCGAAAAACATGGAATTAAAGATAAAGGCTCTACAGTTGAACATCAATATTTGTTCTTAATAAAAAAATAAGCATAGCTTAACGGGGACTAGCATATCACTAGTCCCCGTTACTCATTTATTTAATTGTTACAGATTGAGGATAACGCCCTTTCTCCTTTCTGTATTGCTCTACAAGATCTACCTTACCAGCAATAATACGCTTTAAAGAATCATTAATTTTATCTGCTGTTCTGATACCATCTCTAACTTTTTGGTAATCTGGAGTCATCAGGAATTCGTCATAGAACCAAACAACGTTTTTAATCAGCAGATCAAGTACTTGCTGATTAACCTCTTTCTTGCATAATTGCTCAAGAGGTAGTCCAGTAATAGAACTTAATCTAACAAGTTCTTCTTCACTATAATAATCAACTGGGAAGTGATCACTCTTTTGTGAATTATGACTGCTACACAAACAAGTAGCTGTTTCATCAAGGCGATATAAATACGCTAGAGGCATAGTATGGTCTAAAGCCATATCTTCCAATGCAATAGGCTCAGAATCTGGCCCACATTTAAAACATCTCCTATCGAATTTCTCCCAAATAAACTGTGAAAATTCTTTCTTAGTACGATGTTCAAACTCAAAATGAATAAGATTCCTTTCCAAGAGAGAATTAACAAGAACCTCAATAGCTCGACGCCTCAGCCCATCCTCTTTAAATTGCTGAGGATTACGTTGAGGATTTAGCGGTGCATTTACAAAAAATTTCTTACAAGCCTTACATTCTAGCTGATGTCCATAATAAGAGACTACCTTATCATCCTCAATTTTTAAACCAAACAAGTCATCCGAATTTAATCTAGCTATATTTTCGATCTTATATGCTCTAAATGTAGAATGTACGCATGGTGCTCTTTTTTTACAATGAAGTGAAAAGCTAAGTGTTTTAAGTTCATCATATATATTGATTGGCAAATATCGTCCACAGCGATTACAGCTCTTGAGAACGATTTGTTTACCCTTAATAAATTTTTGCTGTGATATTAGATAAAAATCAACTGGTAAATCTGTACGTAAATAGTACAGATATGGAATATGGAGATCTGTTTTTTGGTAAAAACTTTTTTCACATGATGTATTTTTAAATTCTTCTTTTGATACCACATCAAAATCGAAAGAAACAAAATCAAGAATATTACCCCTCTGACCAATAATGGTCATGTTGATAATAACATCAAAAATCTGTGAATCCATATTAATAATCTGTTCTATATGCATACCTATATTAGACCAATTACCTGCTTCAATTGTTTTTTCCCGGTTATGACTAAAAATATATCTTTGACCTTCATAGGAATACTGCATTTCCAACAAGACAGTGGCCTTCTTTTCTGAAAAGATATATCCTCCAAACGCTATTATCGAAATTCCCCTTTCAAAAAGTTCAACCATATCAATAGATGAACGCTTGAAAACAAATGTAACAGAATCTTCATCACATACATATCGTTCAGCTCGAGTAATAAGACACTCCCCACCCGTTGTATTATCACAGGTATGATATCCGCTTTCACGAGTTACACCTCTACGGCGATATGTTCTCAAGTCTTTCTGAGCCATAATGCTGCCTCCTTTCACATACTTTTAAAAAGTTCACTCAACGTAGCCCTGAGACTATCTGCATTTATAAGCACGCTAAAAACCTACCACGCTCTCGATTTTCTTTACTCCTCCCTCGTAGCCATTTTTTGTGCTCTTTTCTTTTATAATTTTGTCCGTAAACTAGTCAATATATCTATTGAAACCCATTTACTCTACTATATAATCTTCTTTTAACCGAGTATTTATATATTTGCATATCTCTTTTCATTTTTCTAAATATTATTCGTTTTAAATATTGCAAAGTATACTCTAAATTCCAAAAGTATGGCTCCTGTATACGCCGTTTTTTCATGACAATTTTCAAACTCTGCATCAGATAAACAGTTACATATGATATAAGTAGTATTACGGTTATTTATCCAACATTATTTGTATGCCTTTTACTTCATTCTTTACTCCGCATTATTGTTATCCCTCAAAGAAATTTGTTTATTTTACATCTTTGCTTCTCTATATGCTCTATCTTCATCATTATCCTTAAATATAATATATATATACTCTGGGATAGCATAACACTCTTTTCTGTGTTGAAAAATCACTTTCTGAATATCTTGTAAGTCTTCCATTGTTTTTATTTCATTATTATTAATATCACCATCAAGTTCTTGCAATGAACCTATATCTTTATTCAACTTTTTCACCGTATCTAATAGCCATTTTAGCATCGGAACCACAAATGCCAATCTCCATAACAGCTCTGTAATCTTTTCATTTTTCCACAATCCCATTGCTAAAATAACGACAAACAAAATTATAATAATAGTTACACTTATAAATCTAAATCTTTTTCTAAGTCCAACATCCCACCAAAAATTTTCTCTCTGACATGCTAAAATTCCATCTATGATATTTTTTTCATCTACTCCAGGTGTATACCAATTTTTCAGTTTCTTTTTTTCCTGTGGATTGTTCAAAATTTTCTTTGAATGAATTGCAACTTCATGATCAATATTTTTATCCTTTCCAAAAAGCCTTTTTTCCCAAGGCATGCCATACACATATACATCAAATTTTTGTTGAATAAATGCTGCTAATTGTTTCTTTTCTTCAATATATTTATCAATAACAAAACCGAAAGCCATACTAACTATAGACAATATATACGATATGTATTTCAACTTAGTATTTTCTGGAATGAACAAAAGAATTATAGATAATACAAATGGTATCCACACCGATAATGCCACGGAAAATTCATTAAATTTCTTTGCATCTCTATACAATTGTCTTTGTGCTGCCAACATAGCAATTGATTTATTTTCATTTTGTCTCATTAAAATTCCATTAGACATTATAATTCCCCTATCACTTCTTTAATCTCACTCATTGCACATAAAGGATATTTGTCTTCATCTTCTATGGCCTCCTTTAAATTATATATAGCCTTATCCAATCTTTCTCTCTGATAATTGTATTTAGATAGTCTATATAATTCATTCATGCCAGTTAATACATATGTTTTCAAATCATATCCTTGATATCGAGTTGTCTGATAATGATTAACTATTATTTTTTCCAGCTCATATGAATTAAAAGCTTTATAGTTTTTACAAACATTCCAGTACTTTAATAATCTGATTAATGGTTTTACCATATGATAATTATTCTTATTTGCTGTTGTAAGATTGTTGAAATCTGTAGCACAAAATGTATACATCCATTCATTGAGATTATTTTTTATTTTATATAATCCACCCTCCTTAATTGCTGGGACAATTTCAAATTTGATATGTAACATTTTGAGAACGACTGTCGGCGACGATTGTCGAATCTGTGAAGTTGAATATTTTGCCTCTACTCCTCTCCGCACTCTATTTAAATATGTCTGAGGAGTTGCACCATCATTATCCATTACAAGCATAATATCCACATCCGTTCCATAATCAACCGATTGTGGTAGATTAGTATCTCTCTCATACGAGCCAAATATTTTTATTTCTTTCAGATTAACAGATTCATTCTTACTAAAATAATCTCTCATTCTATCTTTAAATGTATTTAATGAAACGTCTATAGATTCTTTTTCATTGCCTTTAATTATCAAATTCGAAGCCGTTTCTTTCAAATATGTATTAATTGACATTTTATATTCTCCCTCACAGTTGATGTACCTTAGCCACCTGTATATTCTGGAAAATCATTCCCCAACACTTCTCTCCATTTCGTAATAGCTCTCTTTTGATTATTGTCAATTAACTCCATATCTGAAGCTTCTACAGCCTTATTATATGCATTGGTCAAAGCATCACTTATTTTGCATCTATCATGCCATGAAAAAGAATTCAAATTTCCCTGTATTCCTTTAGGATCATCTACATCGGATAATATAGTTAAAGATAAATAGTTTAACAAATCTCGAAACTCTAAATCTATCCACCAATCTTCGGAAATTTCTTGATTTTCATATTTCTGAAGAATCATGCATTCCAACAAATATGAACCAATTCTAATTGTAACTTTTCTATTATTCCAATATTTTGCAAGTCTAATCAATTCAAGTAATTTTCCATTATGCTTTTGGTTTATATCTATGATACGTTCATTATCTATCCTAGGATCAGTCTTTTTCCAATTTCCAGAACCATCTGGTATCAAATAGAAACCAGTATCTGTAT
The DNA here is from genome assembly GCF_014982935.1 of Anaerotignum lactatifermentans. Lineage (NCBI taxonomy): Bacteria > Bacillati > Bacillota > Clostridia > Lachnospirales > Anaerotignaceae > Anaerotignum > Anaerotignum lactatifermentans. The sequence goes on from NZ_JADCKK010000020.1 coordinate 31,274, forward strand.
AAAAGCAAGGAACAATATCAAAATTCCATGTATACGATTTTAATTGAAGTGTAGCTGCTTCATGATTTTTATGCATTTCAGCCTTATTATAATCTTGTAAATCTGATAATTTAGATATAAAGCGATTTATTACTTTTGTCGAATTTAGAAAATTTGTGTTATCTGTCGTTAATCTATTTTCAGAATCAGAATAGTTACCACTTATATAAAATACATCTCCCGATTGTATATATGTTCGTGTTCCTTCCCCAGATAAACATAACATCAAATCTATATCATCAATTGGTCTAATCTTTGTACGACGCTCAAATGAACCAAATCGTAGGATTTTCTCTTTATATACCTTAAAAAAATCCGCATCACCACTAAATTTTTTTATATTATCAATTAAATTATCCCTACTGGAACGCGCCGTTTTTGTTTTTTCCTGATCAAGGTTAACTTTTCCTTTCATAAATTCTGCAAATGCATTATTTACCGTTGTCGCCATATTTTTCATCTCCTGATTCACTAACTCTTTTTTTACAATTATCTTAATCCCGTAACCCCCTCCCTATTAAAACATATTCTATACTTTTGCATTGTAACAATCCAGACCTTTATTTCCTTACAAGTTCCACTGCAAATCTTTTATATTTCTTGAAAACCAGAATATTCTTCCTACTGTAACATCTTCTATCATTTCTTTAATTTCTAATATACATTTTGGGTCCATCAAACCTGCGGAAGCAGCTGATTCAACAAAATAACTTCAAATTTTGTTCTCTTGATATAACACTACATCTGTCTTCTTATCATAAAGTGTAATTTCAAATCCTAATTCTGTCAAATTGTCCACATTTTTACAAAATCTTTTTCTATTTTGCCAAAAAACAAACACTCTAAGTTTGCTTCAAATCTCGAAGTGAGTTCCTCAATAATAGTTTTCTGTAATTCATTGTGTATACCTAGTGAAAATTTAAAGTTCTCACCATTTATATTTACTGGTATCATTGTTATCTTCTTTTTGGAAAGATACAAATTTAAATAAAAAAACCCTTAAAATTCTGTTTTTACAGAGACAACTAAATTCTTGTTCCCAAATATATCGGATATATTTTTTTAGATAATTTGCGTACAATCGTAATCTGCAATGGTTTGAAAATTATAATTTCATAATATCCCCACCAAAGTAACGAAACGTATAATAATGGTCTTTCCTTCATTATTTTTCCAAACCAAAACAATCCTGTTACTGGTTTGTACTTTCCGTAACTTCATTTAACAACAGAAAATCTTAACAAACACACTAACATTTTCTTCTTTGTACTTCATTGTATATGTCATATATTCGGATGAAAAGGTATTAAAGCATGATTAAACTGAGCTATTCATTTATTTATATACCCAATGCCTACTTTCTCGATATTTAACATATTTCTTTCTGAGACATATCCAACAAGAATTGGATTTGCCGTTACTACCAATGCCCCACATAATATTCGAACATTAGCGTTCCTGATGTAATCTTGGTAAAAAAGAAGATTCTGTTGATAGTTTCCCCACAGTTCTGTAATTTCCACCACATAGTCAACTATTTGATTGGTACTTTCAAAAAGCAATTTCTGGTTTCTTATGAAGTACCTCGCTGCAAAAATTATTTTTATTGTATCACTCAGCACTCGTTTCATCAATCATAATGGAATCACACCCAAGCGATGCTTTCCTTTTTGATATTCAGAAATGCTATAATAAATTTCGAAAAATAAATATATTATAGTATATATCAGATAATCAGGAGTATCAATGATTATCATTCTCCAAGATTTCATGATAAAATTTTGCCAATTAGAGTGGTTTCACACAACAGACCTCCCGCTTAAGAAGCAAATGTTTCATTCAACTTTGATTTTCAATTCTTCTATCACTCCACATTTTCATCTTCAAAAATTTATATGTAATATTTATTCATCAACTATTGCCCAACCAAAAATCAGCTGACCGTTTTCAACGATCAGCTGATTCTCAGTTCATTCCCTTTATTACTCCACTGCAGTCCCCACGAACTTATAGTAAATCTCCACTTTCTGTGTCTTATTTCCATCCTCACCTACGACCTTTTCATGGACGACAATCCTTTCGATGAGCTCATTGAGTATGTAGGCATTCAGTTCCTGTATATCCGTATACTTCTTGATGAGAGGAATGAACTTCTCCACATTTTGGAACACTTCCTGGGTTTTCTCCCACTGCTCTTTCAGTGTTTCCTGCTTGCTTTTCAGTTCTCGCTCCTCTTGATCAAGCCCCCGATACATATCCTCATATCGTTCATCACTGATTCTCCCCAAGGCAAGGTCTTCGTATAATCGTTTGATGACTGCTGTGATTTCTGATAATCTTCTTTCAACTCGCTGCAATTCCACTTTGATTTTTGTCCCATCCTGTTTCTGCTGGTCTGTTTTCATCTTCACCAGCATTTCCAGATACTGTTCTTCCGCATTTTGTGCCCTACTTGCATGGCGGCGGATATCCTCCAACACGATTTGATACAACGCTTTCCAGCTGATGTAATGGGAGGTACATCGATCCTTACCATAGTTTCTATAGACCCAGCAGCTGAAGCCTGTATAGGTACCTCGTTTGGCATCATAGCTGACATTCAGAGAAGAACCGCAGTCAGCACACTTCACCAATCCTGCGAAGGGCTGCAATTCTCCTTTGGAGTTTGGTCTTCTCTTAGCTTTCATCATCTGATACACCGTGTCCCAAAGTTCTTCGGAAATGATAGCCTGATGCGCATTATTATATACGATCCAATCTTTTTCCGGCGTTTCCTCTCTCCTTTTATCGAAAAATCCCTTTGTTCTTGTCCTGCCAAACACTGCCTTTCCGAGATAGACCGGATTGTTCAGAATGGAGCGTATGGTTGATGCGTGCCAGTCAAAATCCTGTCTCCAGTAATCGCTTTCATAATAATCGGGATGGTTCCGATTGAAATATGCCTGAGGATTCAAGATTTTTCGCTCTCGCAATATCTTTGTCATCTTTCCATATCCGATGCCATCGGCGAAAAGTCTGAATATCATTTGCACCACTTCTGCCGCCGGCGGATCGACAATGAGTTTATGTCTATTCTGTGGATCTTTCTCATAACCGAATGGTGCATGGGCACCTAGGTACATTCCTTCCTTTGCTCTGGCTCTATGGGCAGCTTTTGTTTTGGCTGACACCTGTCTGGTGTAATAGGAATTGATAACATTCGTGAATGGAAGAACTAAGTTATCCGAACCATTTTTTGAGTCATAATTTTCTGCGATGGAGATGAAGCGGACGCCTTTCTCCTCGAAGTAATGTTCGATATAAAGCCCCATCTGGGCATACTCTCTGCCGAATCTGGAGAGGTCTTTGACGATGACCACATTGATTTTTCCAGCTTCAATGTCTTCCATCATCTGTTTGAACTGGGGTCTTTCGAAGTTTGTTCCGCTCCATCCATCATCACAATAAACGCCTGCAATGGGGATTCTTTTTTCCGCACAGTACTGTTTCAACAGTGCTTTCTGCGTCTGGATACTATTGGATTCTCCGGCGTTGCCGTCATCCTGGCTGAGTCTGCAGTAAATTGCAGCAGCGATATTTTCCATAAAATCACCTTCTTTCAGCCAAACATCATATCCCTACATAGCCGGTGAATCCATATCCCAATCTACTGAATCTTCTTCCTCTGGTTCGTCATATGCACCAGATTCAAAATCTTTTTTGATCATATCCGCTACTTTTTCGGTGATATCTTTGTCCCCGTTGAAGCAGCTTTCCACATGAAATTTGATCCCTCTGATTTCTTTGGTACTCATTACTCTTGATACCTTTCTCATAAAGCACCTCCTGCATTACCCCATTTTCATGCCATGGGCTTCTTTTTTCTCCTGAATTTTCTGTCGCAGTTTACGGTCAATGGTTTGGATGACCGCATCCTGTTTTTCATAATCTTCCACAACGATGTTGCTGACTTCTTTCAATAGCCGTATCAAATGATTCCTGATGATTTCATTTTGTATCTGATTTTGCTTTTGATGCTGGTTTCCCATCTGCTTATTGCCGATTTCCAATGCCGTTTTCAGCACCAGATTTTTGATGTTCCGAAACTCTGGCTCCTCGGAAAAAGAATATCTGGCGTAGCCTTTGCCATCATAAAAAGATATGACCTCGTCTTTCAAATCCAGCCATGACTGGTAAAGAGAATCTATCTTTTCATCCTTACTGATTTCAGAAACGATTTCATCTACCAGCAATTTATTTTCTTTGGCAAGGCGACCGTAGACTTTTTTATGTTTTGCTGTCTGCAAGTTCTTTGCCAAGGTAAATAGTAATGCCTGTGCATAAGGATTTTCTTTGTGTTCCAAAGACAAGGAACGCTCCAAAAGGTTTCTGCATTCCTCCCGAATCCATTTCCGCATCTCATCTTTCTGCTCATAGAGATGGTAAAATTCATCATGAAAAATCTCATGAGCGAAGGCACTTCTCAAATTTTCAATGCCTTTTTTCGTTAGATAGCCCTCCTTCGGGTCTTTAGAATAGCACATGATATGGATATGTGGGTGGTGACCTTCGTTATGGAAAGCACCATACCAAACCAGATTTTCTGGCTTGATCCGCATTTCTTTTGCCATTGCCAAAGATTTTTGCATGACCAGATTTCTCCAAACCTTTGCATTATCATAGCCCAATCGTTGGGCATCCTCTCGTTTCAGAGAAACCACAAAGTTCCAGATGCGTCCCTGATATTCCGCTGCTTCCTTCTGGACTTTCCGCAAATCAATCTTTTCATCTCTGTCATTCCACAGGGCATGCCCCTGCTCTGTGAACTCCGCCCGAGGGCGTTTGGCTAAGTAACCCACATAATTTTTCATATCATTTCCATGATACATTTGCACCTCAGCGATTTTATGAATGAGATCTTCCGCTGTTTGACAGCTTGGATTTTCTTCATACGCCTGATATTCTGCGGCACATTCTTCTTTCAACCTCGGAGTTTTTTTCAGTTCTTTTGCGATCCATTCCCTTTGGAGTGCAGAAACTTCATCAGAAATCGGCTGAGAATATCTTTCCGCATTCGGTCTGGTGGCGATGTATTTCACATAGTTTTTCATTTGTCCTTTGGAAATGTTCTTCACATATCGTGCAGTAAAAATGATTTTTGCCATGACTTCGCCACCATCCTTTCATCCATTTTTTTACTTTATCATATCTTCCAGAGATAAAGTTCCATTCATGCTTTTCACTTCCCGCTGGCAGAAATTGTGGAGCTCGGTCAATGTTTCTGCATCTATTTGAAAATAATAAGCAATAATACGCTGCAGTTTTGCCAACTCCACAGCCATACGAAAGCTCTGATTGGAGAGTCTGCCTTCAGAAGATTTCACCGATGACTCCACAACCTTCTGAATCTGCTCACCCAATACCACTTTGTTTTTCTCTGCGGAAAGATAACCAGCATAGTACCTGACGGCTTTTTCAATAAATTCATTCCGGCTCCGGCAGTCATCCATTGCCATACCAGCCACGCAAAGATTGGCAGTTTCCTCCGAAAGCCGGACAGTAAATGTCTGTTTTGTATTCTCCTTCTGCAATCCTCATCTCCCCCTTCCATCTCTCCTTGATGTCGGTACCGACGTCAGGCACAAAGCCCGTAGTTTCTAAGGGAAAAGGCAGTTTTTCCCACTGCAAAGCGCCGCTTCCGACGCCTGTGCCTTCTTTCTGACACCAGCTTTTGGGGGCAAACAATCTCCGCACTGCGGGGATTGGAGAGAATCTTGGCGGAACAAGACACCGCCACTTTAACCAGCAATCTTTTTTCGCCCTTCCAATTGGCTTTACAACAGGGTCAAAGAAAGCCATTCACTGCCAATTCTCAACATTTCCCCAAAAATCCCTCACGTTGCCCTTTTGTTCCTCTGGCGATCACATCCCCTAATCCTGTTTCTCATCGCCACACAGGCGGTCACGCCGCCGACAAACGCCTTCCTTCTCTCCGACAGGGTCAGCAGGGTCAGTTTTTTGCCAGCCCACCCAAAAACCGTCACTACCGTCACTTTGCTCATTTTTACATCTTTGGAAAATCCAGCTTTCCCCTGATTTCAAAGGGTTTTCTAATCTACTGTCTTTTTCTTTGACAGGGTCAGTAGAAGGATTCTTCTGCCGACTACCGTCACTGATGAAATCTATTTTCATTTCCCTTTTCTCCTTCCAGCCATGTGATTTTTGAAATTTCCATGATCCTTTTGCCATCGCTTCTTCTGGTATGGAAAGCATAACCCAAACGCAGAAGCTCTGCAGAGCTTTTCTTCAATCGTTTCAAGAGCGTCAGATGGGAAATTGTTTTTCCAGAAGCGTTGCTGAACAGCTCTGCCAATGCACTTGGCTCGCCTGAAAGAAAAATATGTTTTTTCATACACCCATCCACAATGGAAACGATTTCGTCGACGGATTCTTTTTGTTTTTCCAGCGAATCCTCTTTTTTCATCCAGATACTGTTTTCATCTCGTTCCAGTTTCAATTCCCGCGGCTCCACATCTCTCCCCAGAACAGATAACTTCACAGAACCACTGCCCCTTTTGTTTTCTGTCATCACCAGAATGGTATCGGCTGCCCCCTGCAACCCTGTCGTACCGGAAATCATGTGGAATGCGTCTTTGCTTTCCTGCTTCCTCAAGTGATGAATCAAAAGTATGGTCAGCTGATATTCATCAGCAATCTTTTTCAGAGATTGGATGTCTTTATAGTCCGTCCCATAACTGTAATCCAGACTTTGTTTTCTGATGCACTGCAATGTATCAACGACGATGAGCACCGTTTCTTTCTGCTCTGATAAAAACTTTCGAATCTGTTCTTCCAGTCCTTCTCCAAGGCAAGCTGCTTCCCAACAAAAAAACAGATTCGCAGGTGCGTCATCTGTTATGGTAAGGGTTCTGTTTTGCAGACGGGATTGATTGTCCTCCAAACAGAGATATAATACAGTTCCTTTTGCCGTTTCGCAGTCCCAGACAGGCTCCCCCTTCGCAACGCAAAGGCAAAGCCACAGAGCGAAAAAAGATTTCCCTGTCTTAGGGGCACCAGCAAGTATGGCAAGTCCTTGGGGAAGAAATTCTCTGACTGCAAACTTGATGGGTTTGTAATCCATATCCATGAGTTCCTCGCCACTCATGACCTGAAGCGGTTTCGTCATAACACCATAACACCTCCTCTCTTATGAAATTTTTATGGGAATCTGATATGGGCATTGGAACACCACCTCCTCGTTCATGTCTCAAAAATATTTAGACTTATCAAAAATATTATTTTTATAAGTCTATAACTAAAATTTAACACGCCATTGCTTTTTTGTCAAGACACATTTATAATAATATTATAGTTCTGTCTAATTTTTATTTTGAAAGGAAAATGACCATGGCTGATGATCTGCAATATAAAGTCTATCTGTTAGAGGGACAGGAAAACTTCGTAACAGAAACAAAAGAATATGCGCTGAAAAAAGAATATCAGTTTCCTGATAGTCTGATCGATTTTCTGTATGTGGATTTCCAACCCCTTATGGGCGCATTTGAACAGCTGGGGCGGGATATTGAAAACCTCTACCAGAAAAAAGATGCCCAGTACACCAGAAGCGTTTTGGACTTTCTCCATGACATGGCAAAGGTACACCCCTATTTCGAAATCACTTACCATGTTTGGAAAAAGAGATTCCGTCAGGCAGAAGAACAGGAATTCAAGAACATCATTGACCTACTGCCGAGAAAACAACTGACTTGGATTCCTTCGGAAGCAGTGGAGATACAGCGTCAGATCAGAGATATTTTCGACAACTGTTTGGACAGAGATTTATCTCAAGGGACTGTCAATGAACGGCTGACAAGCCATTTCAAAAAATATCAGGATGATTCTTTGAAGCTGTTCCACTTCCAGAAATTGAATATCAAATATGAAATGGTAGAAGATCGAGCTTTTACAGATGTGCTTTATCCAGAAAGCATTTATGATGTCATTGATTATATCCTGCGGGAATGCATCAAGAGAGAACAGCCCATCAGAAAATGCAAGAACTGCCAGAAATATTTTGCCATCCGTGGCAGAACCGATACGGAATACTGCTCCCGCCCTATTGACGACATGGGCAGGACATGCAGAGATTTGGGGGCGTCCTATCTTTGGGAAAGAAAGAAAAAGGATGATGAGATATTCAAAGTTTACAGACGGGAATATAAGAAGCGTTTCGCATGGATCAAGAGCAAAAAAATCTCTCAGGAGGATTTTTACGCATGGTCTGAGAAAGCAAGACAGCAGAAGGAATTGTGTGATCGTGGGGAGATGACACTGGAGGAATTTAAGGATTGGCTGAAGAAATAATGCAACATAAAGGGGTGAAACAATTATGCTGATGATTCTTTGGATTGCGGGGATAATTTCAGGTTTTGCGTTTCCATTATTTCTTATCTCAGCAGTGAGATCAAAGGATGAAGAAAACGAAGTAATGACATATACCTTTCTGTCCTGCTTGACTTTTGGAATTTGTATGCTTTCTATTTTGGTGACACTTGTATATTCCTAATGACTGTAGAATCATTTGATTCAAAGAAATAAAATTCTCGGCTCAAGCAAAAGCAAGATTTCTGGATGAATGATGTAGGTGTAGAGAGATGACATGTAAAATGAAAGGGCTAGCAAAAACATCAAAGGGGGACTCTGTATGAAAAAGAAATTGAGTATCATCGCTGTTGTTCTTTTGTTATTAGGCTGTGCCTATTACTTTGGAGTTGGTTTTTTGCCTGCAACGAACGTTGTTGTGACGGATTTTGAGGTTTCAGAACAACAGGATAGCATGACCATCCAAACTTCCATCGCTTCCTCTGCTGGTTATACGAGAAGTGTAAAAAATGTATCTGATGATCCCGAAAAAATGATGTTAAAATTCTATTCTGCTTTTGGAGGCGTCAATGGCTCCATTGGAGCAAAAAGTGAATTTGATCTTCCCATCTCTCCTGAATGTGAGGAAATCTATGTCCTGTTATATGATGATTATAGATTGACCCTTGCGAAAAATCCAACTACTGGAGAATGGGAACGAATCAAATAACAGGCTATTGGAAAAAATCATAACTTGAAATCACTTGACTTCTGATTCCATAAGAGTTTATATACCACAAAGCATATTAAATTCTAAAAGGTGGTTATCTTATGGATATTTTCGAAGCATATCTCTCCTCACCTAACGAAAGCACCCCAACATTCTCCGCATTCTTTCAGTCAGCACAAGACCTAAAGGAAAGCCTTGGGACGAAGGGATACTTGCTGGATCATTATCTTTCTCTCTGCTTTCGTTTGGTTGCACAGATTGATTTTGTCAGCTTGCAAGATGAAGTTTCAGAAGCCATGGTTGCCATAATGCGAAGCATTTCTGATGCAGAAGCAGAAAAAGCATTTGCCTGTCAGGAAGTTCATACAAGACAAATGCTCTGGCTGATATCTCATGCAGACTCCTTGTTGGAGCAGGCATTCCAAGACTTCATACAGGAAAAGACACTTTCCTCTGAAACCAGTGTAGACATCATAGACCTCAGACAAACAGAGGAAAAAATAAAAGTTCTCATTGGACAGGAGAAACTGGAATCTTTCCAGAGAATATTTCTTCGTCGTTTTCTGTTTTCTTCTGTGGCACAGCTCTTTTTACAAGGCATGACCACAGAGTTCATCAGAAGATTTCTGACCACCGATATAGAAACAGGGAGCGAGGTTTTCCGAATCCATCTGAAAAATTTTGGACATGAAAAAAACGGCTAAAACCTAAGGTTTTAACCGTTTTTTTGCAAAGAGCCGGAAACGTGACTCGAACACGCGACTTACTGATTACGAATCAGTTACTCTACCGACTGAGTTATTCCGGCATATCTGATGGACTATCCTTATCTACAACCAGCGACCTGTTCCTTACGAATCAACGAAAACAGTATCATCAGATAAACATCTATAACACTATATCACAAATTCTCATAAAACGCAATAAAAAACATCATAAGCAGACTCAAAATACGATGCTATCTTAACCTCTTATTTCTCCAACATCTAACAAAAATAAATTCTCATAACGATTTTCTAAATTCATCTTATGTTCCAATGGAAGATAAAATGTATACACCGTTCATTTTATGTCTGATTTTCTCACATCTATTTTTTTCTAAAGACTTTATAATCAAAGAATCACAGAAAACATCCAAGGTTCTCTGTGATTCTCCCATTCATAAAAATTTAGTTATGCTCTTTTCTCTTTGATCAAACCAATGAGAAAAATCACTGCAAAAATCAAGCACAAACTTCCCCAAACAATCAAGTCCTGAAAAATGCCATGTGCGGTCAGTCCCAAAACGCCTGCCAGAGCATAAGCAATGATGCAGAATATGCTGCCTCCGCGACTATTTCTTGCCGCAGTGGCTACGATACCTGCCACCAGCATCAGCAATGCCACAGCCATTCCTACGCCGCCGCTGGTTCCGCCTTCATTTGCCAATGCATCCCCCACTGTAGCTGCGCAAGATTGGAATAAAACCACCATTGTCAGTACAATGCTGATGATACCAATAACTAATTTTGCTGTTTTCATGTTACTTCCTCCCTTTTTCTATTTGTTTTTTACGCAAATAACCTCTCACAAAAAGGAAGGCAAACTCATTCTCGATCGCCTCTTGGAACCACATATCTGGATAATTTGATCCCTTTGCTGATTTCAGAAACATAACCGGACTGGATTCCAGAGAGTTCCACAATATGTTTGATGGTACAGCCACTGCTTTGCAGTTCTTTCGCATAAAGAATACCAAATAGATTGACCTGACACACCGCTTCATTCCGTCTGGCATTTTCGTACATACTGCGCAGAATTTCTGCCAATTCCATATCTGTCATAGGTTCCCTCCTTTGCTTTTTGCTATTCGCTATTTGCAAATTCAGTATAAAGGAAAAGCCCCATGATTTTTCCCCCGATTTAGGGGAGTTTTTAATCTGCGCTTCTAGTCAGTTCCGTTTCTCCATATTCCTGCAGCCAACTATTGACCGTATCCACAGAAGTAATTCCCTCATTGAATGCAATGATAAAAATGGCATCTCTCTGTTTTTTGGGATACAGTCCCGGCATTCCATACAATGCCAATGCCCGTTGCACTTCCTTCAGATTCATTCCCATGGCAATAAAGATACGGAGCAGCTTATCCCGATCTTTGGTATGACTTTCTCCATTGAGCAATTTATATCCATACTTCTGGGGCATATCCGCTTTTTGAAAAATATCCTGCCGTTTCAGATTCCTTTGCTGAATCAGCTGATCCATATAGGTAATGAAGCTATGTGACTGCACTGTCATATCATCCTGCAATATTGACAATTCCGCTTTCTTGGTATGTTTTAATATTTCCATTAACTTTGATGTGCTTTTTTCTTCCATATTTCCACTCCTGTTTACAAAAGCCTGTTCATTGTAGTAAAATTATACTGCATTTCACATTTTGAAACAATAGGGATTCATTTTGAGGTGAACTTATGGAATTACAAACCCGTCTGCGTTTATCATTCTATAGAGAAATTGCTGATATTAACACAGCCCATCATATCCGTCTGGTACAGCACACAGTAAGCGGAAAAATTTTTGTAAAAAAAGAGCTATCCATATACGATTTACAGGTTTTTCAATATCTGATGACTGAAAACATCCCGGGCACCCCAAAAATTGAAGAGCTTATCGAAGAAGGCAACACCTTATACGTCATCGAAGAATATATTTCCGGTAATTCTCTGGAGGAAATCCTTGCCAAAGAAGGTAGCTTTTCAGAAGAAAAAGCTGCTGATTATATTCTGCGCATCTGCCGGATTTTGCAGCCCCTGCACCAGCAGCATCCCCCCATGGTTCATCGTGATCTGAAGCCATCCAATCTGATTTTGACTTATGACGGCAGATTGGTTTTAGTGGATTTCAATTCCGCAAAGTCTTATCATCCCGAGCGTTCTCAGGATACTGTTCTTTTCGGCACAGCCGGATACGCTGCTCCAGAACAGTATGGTTTTTCCCCTTCCGCACCAGCTGCTGATATTTACGCATTGGGGGTACTGTTCCACAAAATGCTCACCGGTGCCCTTCCAACAGAAACAAACTACACAGGAAAATTTTCTGGTGTCATTGCCAAATGCATCGAAATCGATCCGAAAAACCGCTATAATTCTGTTACTGCATTCCAAAAAGCCATCGAAAAAATACTGAAGCCTCCTCTCACTCTGGAACAACTTAAAATTCCTGAAAAATGCCAAGGATACGCCTTGCCGGGTTTTCGCAGCAGAAAAAAAGGTTATATGATCGGGGCTGCCATCTGGTATTTCTGTCTTGTAATCGGCTGTCTTTTTATGGAATCAGACAATGTTGTTGGCATTCAGTTGATTCCTTACAAAATTATCAGCTTTATCATATTTTTCTCTCTGACACTTTGGCTGGGGAATTACAGAGGCATTCAATATTATTTCCCCCTTTGCCTTCATCGCAATCGCGCAATTCGATATATTGCCATTGGATTTTTCGCCTATGTATGGATTTTCCTGTTAATGATTATTCTGGCTTTCGCTGTGGATGCCCTTGCACCATAAAACAAAAATCTTTGCCGCCTTTGGGCGGCTTTTTCTTTTTCATAACTATTTTACATTCAATGAACCGGATCCCATGAGAAACCCAGAAATAGTAATTTTTTCTAAATAATTGTAAAAGTATGTTGCACACCTTGGAATTAACCTGTAAAATGTATGTATATTCCATTTATCATTTATATTTTTTTAAGCAATGCACCAAAAACAAATATCCGACCATGGTCATTCTGTATAAAAATTCAGAAACCATCTGCATGACACCATCAACAATCTGATGCACATGATAAAGGAGAGAAACTATGCACTGCCCCTACTGTAATCATAAAATTTCTGCACATGCAAACTTCTGCGAGCAATGCGGGAAAAAAATCCCCAAGTGTCCTACTTGCAGTCATATTATTTTGAAAAGAGAAAATTTTTGTCCCGTGGATGGAACCCCTTTTCCTCCCGAATTTTTTGCTGACTGGCCAATGGAAGAAGCTTCTCTTTCCGAAAAAACCACACTTCCAGAAGAAACCGCACTTCCAGAACCTGATTTGCAGGAACTTTCTTACAGCACGGCGGAACCAATCGAATCAGATGTCATAGATGATGAGGATTTTGAGGAAGAATATGACGAAGAATATGATGACTTTGAAGATTTCGAGGATTATGATGAATCTGAGGAATCAGAAAAAACCAATTGGAAACCGATTCTCATAGCAGCTGCCATTGTCGGTGTCATTTGCATCTTCATCAGTTATATTGCAATTGTAACAGGACCAGGTACTTTGAAAACAGAGGAAAACACGCAGGTAGAAGCATCTGCAAAACAACAGGACACCCAAGAAGCAGACGCTGCTGTATTTCTTCAGTATTCCGATGATTTATTCTTGATGCCACAGGATGATATAATCATTTAACAGCAGAAAACAAATACGAAAGAAAGCTGGTTTATTTTGTTCAAGCAATACAAATGGAATTGCTTTCAAGAATTTTCACAAGAAAATAAAAATAGCCGGAACCCTTAAAATGAACTGAACCCAAAAAGTTAGACAATATTTTCAAATTAAAATTGTTTAAGAAGCCAGAAGGGCTTGTTGTCTGTAAATTGCAGGTGGCAAGCCCTTTAACTTTGCTTTGATTCGATGGTTATTAT
>NZ_JADCKK010000021.1:0-42996 GCF_014982935.1 Anaerotignum lactatifermentans
GCAGGAAATGGCAGCAGATGGGGCAGCAAGTCCACAAGTACGAGAATCTGCTCAACAGAAAGTTTCATGCAGACAGACCTAACAGTAAATGGGTAACGGATATTTCTTACATTCACACAAAGCAAGGCATACTGTATCTGTCTATGATTCGGGATCTCTATGACAACAGCATCGTTGCCTATAAGACCGGCACAGAGCAGACAGTCAACCTGGTATTGGATACAATTCGCCTGGCTATGCACAGGGAGAAAAAGACAGTCGCTGGGGAGTTGCAGCTCCACAGCGACCAAGGATTTCAGTATACCTCACAAGCGTACTTTAACCTGATTAAATCTTATGACATTACGCCCTCCATGTCAAGACGAGCAAACCCGTATGACAACGCTATGGCAGAAAATTTTTTCTCCATTCTCAAGGCAGAGTGTATCTACCGCCATAAACCAGCTTCATTCTGTGAAGCCAACGAGATGATTGACCGTTATATTTATTTTTACAACCATGAGCGCATCCAGTTAAAAACCGGAGAGCCGCCGCTTACGCGACGCCTCTCCACTTAAAACTTCATATTTTCCTACATAGAGGCCTTTTTGTGCTGTCCGCACAATCTGGACCTGTTCATTGGACAGAAAGCCTTTTTCTTTTTTCAATTATTTTTTGAAAGGTTTGTATTCCACATCCAGACCAAAATGTTTGGGACCGAAGCATGCCAGACCTTCCGGTGTTGTCCAGATTTCAGGAGAAGGCAGTGCCAGAACTGTCATTTTCTGACCGATACCGAAATTGGGAGATGTGAGAGGATTGCCGTCTTCGCCAATCATGCAGATCAGATCAGGTGCAACCACATCTACTTCACCATTGCGGTAAGAAATGATATTTTCATTCTTCAGCCAGATTTTGTACTGTTCACCTGCATATTCCCCTTCGCCTGCCAGATGGATTTCACCGAAGTTGAAACCATCTCTTGTTTCCCAAGGGAAATCTGTGACTGCGCCTTTGAACAGGATTTTACCTTCTTTTGCGTCAGCAATGGCTTCTGCCACGTCTGCACCTTTTTCTTTTGCTTCTCTCAGGATCTGACCGATTTCCTGAGCATAAGTGATCATATCAGGAATCAGGGATTCTTTGATGACTTTGCCCACGTTGGCATGGTCTGCAACGCCAACCATGTTGTCGCTGGCAACAGCAATGGCTCTGACGATGTCTTCCGCTCTCAGGTCATTCTGTACATTCTGGATAACGATCTTTTCACCGAAACGAGTTGCCACACCCATAGGATAAATGGGCACGCCTTTTACATAGTATGTAGAATGCTGCAATTCAGGTACAGATCTGCCGGCAGGGTCAGCATCCAGCAGAGGCACGCCTTTTTCCAGTGCTGCATGAAGGGCTTCTGCTGTGTTTGCCCCGCCCAGTTCTGTGGAACCTACGGCATAGATTTTTTTACCCAATGCTTCTTCCAGCGCTTCCATTGCCAGAACAGAAGGAACCACTTCGGAAACTTCCAAATCTTTGAATTTAGGGTTCAAACCAGTTGCAGAAGGTGCGCCGCAGCCATAAGGTGTTACCACATATTCATCATCGGGCAGTTCATCCAGACTGATGAGCTGCAGCACTTCGTCATTGTCAAAATGCTTCTGCATCATTGCCAGACCTTCTTCCAGAGGACCGCCGCCGCCAGTGCCCAGTACGGCACAGCCGTACAAAATATCTATCATATCCTGTTTTTTCAATTCTCTCATGTTGCTACATCCTTTCTTTTTTTACTGTTCACAAATGCCGTCTCTTGAAGTGGAAGGCATGAATTTTTCTAAGATAAGATAAACGATTCCGCCGATGATAATACCGGAGAATTCAACTTTTACAAGGAAATATGCACAAAGTGCACCGATGAACCAGGAGATCACACCGCACCAGTTCACGCCATCTACAGGTCTGAAATTCTCTTTTTTGCCCTTGCCTACAATCCAGTAATCGGCAATGATGACGCCGCCAATGGGGCAAACCACATAAGACAGCAGACTCAGGACACCTTCAATATGGGACAGAACGCCCAGGTTGCACAGCACAATACCCAGAATACCAGCTACGAGAGTGGCTTCCCGTCTTTTATTATCTTTCAGTTTGAACGCCATAACGATGTTCAGACCTCCGCTGTAAGCATTGGTGGAGTTGGTTGTCCAGGTGGAAATAATCATAGCCGCAATGCCAAAGAGAGGCAGTCCAACGTTAATCAATACCATACTGATGTCATATTCCCCGGAAATCTTTGTCAGAAGGATCCCCATAATCAGTGTAATCACACCCATAGGGAATACACCGTAGAATACAGATTTCACTGTATCTTTTCTGCTCTTCTGGAATCTGGTATAGTCCGCTGCGTTAATAGTCCCTACTGCTGTAAAGTTAAAGGACAATGCCACACCACTCATAAAACTCATGGTCTGTACAGTTTCTGTTTCCAGACCCTGTCTGCCGTAAATCTTGAATGCCAGATACAAACCAAAAAGCATAATAATCATCAACAGTGGAATGGAAATCTTGTCCAGTTTTTCCAATGCTGACATACCATAAACAGCAGTGAGCAGCATAATAAGACCCCAAACAGTATTGGATACCACAACGGGAACGTGAATCCCCGTCATTGCCTGCAAACCATTGGTAAAGGCTTCCCCACAGACACCATTCTGGATACCAAACCAGCCGATTAAATTTACGGCAAAAATGATGCTGACAATAAATCTTGCACCTTTCTTCCCGAAACCGGCTTCACATGCTGTGCAGGAAGGAACGCCAAGGTCACAGCCCATCATACCTGTGATAACCATGCCGATGACCACCACCAGATAGCCCAAAGAGCCGGAAATGATAGCCGACCAGATTGGCATAGCCTCTGCCAACATTGCACCCAGCAAAAACGCCGGTACGCAGACACAAATACCTGCCTGCACAAATGCCAGAGAAACCCAATCTTTTCGCTGTTCAGCGGGAATCACCTGCAATGCGGTGGTTTCTTTCTGATTTTCTTTTATTTTTTTGTCTTTCGTGATTGTTTCTTTTTCCATAGCCCTCTTTTGTCTGATTCCTTTCTTTGTTTTTCTATATGTTATCATGTTCTCATTCATTTGACTTTGTGCACGCAGGAAAAAACACCGCATATTTTTTATGCAAATGCACAAAAAAAGGTTGTTGTCCTTGCTGTTTCATAGTATAATAACAGAAAATTTTTGTGCAAGGAGTATTTTTATGAGTATCACCATTCGAGATTGTCTGAACCTGCCCTCTTTCAGTTTCGGAAATGTTGTGGCAGGCAAAAACGGTCTGGATAAAATCGTATCCTCCGTTTCTGTCATGGAGTTTTTCTCCCTTTCCGACTTTGATGTATTCACACCAAACGAATTGATTATTTCCGCTTTCTATGCCATCAAAGATGATGTGGAAAAGCAATGTGAAGCCCTGAAAGAACTAGCGGACACCGGTGCCATTGCGCTGGTGCTGTTTTACGTGGGTGCCGTCATACCGGAAATTGATGAAAAAGTCATCAATCTGGCAGATAAGCTGGAACTGCCCCTCATTGAGCTGCGTTCCGAAAATTATTCCATCAAATACAGCGACATCATCACCGATGTAATGACTGCCATCATACAAGACCAAAACGCCTCTCAGGACTTTATCGACACCACCAAAAAACGGCTGGAACAGCTGCCTTTTGAAGTCCGCACCATGGAAAACCTGCTGAACATCATTTCCAACCATTATAAATGCAATCTGCTGCTGACTGGTGCTTCCCAGCTTTATTTCCAGTCACAATATCGCCCCACCTATATCAGCGGCGATTCTGACTTTTTCTATGAACAATTTCATAATGCGCCCACAGGCTATTGGGAGAAAACGTTGATGGTACAGGACAAAACCGTACATATCTACAAAATGGACTTTTCCTACGCCTCCAACATCCGCATGACAATGTATGCTTCCTGTCACAACACGGTTTTGGACGAAAGTATCCTGCATAATATGTGCACCTGTACCCTGTTCTTCTCTACCCTCTGGGGATACTCTCTGGATTTGTCATCGCCGGAAACACTGCTTTCTCTGATCTTCAAAACAGAAACCGGTGCCGCAAACCGTTATCTTAATGCAGCAGGCATCCCCTTCTCCCGCATTGCCAACCTCATCATCGTTTCTCCCGGCAGCGGCGATATTCAGGAACTAAAGGCACACCTGCTGGCATTATTCTATGATTACAAAAAATACTTTCTGGAAGATATCATCGATAACCAGATTGTCATTCTTTCGGCTTTTGACCTGACAAACAGCATGGATGCAGCCCTTTTTGAGGAATTGTGGCGCTTTACAGATAAATTTGACCCCAAAGCCACATTCTTTATGAATGAAGGCAGCAAAGACATTGCCGCTCTGAAAAGAACCTATATGGATTTCCGCAAAAGCCTGCCCGCATTATACAAGATTTTCCAAAACCGCAGAAACTGGGATACCCATGACATCATGCTTTCTCAGGAAATCATCGCACTGGCAGAAACGGAAAACAAGCGTACCAAATATCTTTCCAATCTGGCTGAAATACTGAAGCAAGACAGTGATGACCTGCTGACCACATTAGGGGTCTACATGATTGACTGCGACAGCAAGCTGAATCTCACTGCCCAGACTCTTTTCCTTCATCGCAATACCGTCACATACCGTCTGAATAAAGTCCGGCAGCTGACCAACACAAACTTTACACTGATGCCTGCCGCCTACGATTTTTATATGGCTTTGGCATTATGGCGATATCAAAAAATGGATGGCTGATAAAAAGAAAACACCTCATACCTGAAACAAAAGGTATATGAGGTGTTTTTTCTTTGAGAAATACTAACGCAAAGGATATTTTACTGCTTCCTGGATGCCGTCTGCGATTGCCTGAGCTACTTGATCCTGATAAGCGGGATTGGAAATCTTCAGGGCATCCCCTGTATTTGTAATGAAAATCACTTCCACAATGACTGATGGAACTGTGGTTCTATTCAAAATCAATACATCCGTCCAGAGTTTTGCCCCGCGGTTGGTATTGCCTGTGGCAGAAACCACTTTTCCCTGCAAAATCTCTGCCAACTGCTTGCTGGTCAGCCTTGCCCCATTGTCATTGGCATGAACCTGATATAGAGTTTCTGTACCGTTTGCTGTTTCCGGACCAGAATTCATGTGAATAGAAACCATTAGGTCGGCAATGTCATTGGCTGTTTTCGCCCTTGTACTATTTTCTGGATAAACATCGCTATCTCTGGTCATATAAACCTTGATGCCGCTGCCCTGCAATTTCTGGGCAATCTTTTGGGCAATGGTCAAATTCAGATTTTTTTCCTGCATACCGTTTCCGCTGGTGCCCGGGTCTTTGCCCCCATGCCCTGCATCCAGCAGCAAAACTTTGTCATAGACTTCTTTGGGATTTTTCACACGGATAGCATAGCTGTCCCCTTCATCAGTCACTTCATATGCACTGATGCGGTTCTGCTTGAAACGGAATGTGGTATTGCCGCCTTTTGTAGATACTTCAATATTTTCCACCACCGTTCCTTTCACATCATATGTACCATAGCCGTAATCGCTTTCATAATCTCCTGGTAATGTCACATCAAAATATCCATCCAGATAATGATCTTCAAACTTGACGCTTCCCGTATCTATTTTTTCTTTTTTGTCCAGATAAAGCACATTGGCATTTTTATCATAACGCATGTTTTTCAATGTCGTCGGATAGATTTCCAGAATCAGGTTCTGGTTTTCTTCCCGATAGCTGTACTGCACCAGATCTTCTACCGCCAATACCAATTCTACCGTATTCCCCTTAGACGTATCCACCTTTCCATCCAAGACATACTGGAGTTCATCCGTATTGATTTTGTCACTCAAATTGGACTGGCAATTGGGGATGGTCACAATAATCTTCTGAGGATCAGCCGTCATAGCAACACTGGCTCCGAAAGAGCCTGTCCCACCGATGGTGATGATGTCTTTATTCTGGCTGTGGACAGCGGAAATCTTGTCCACCGTTGTTTTGCCAAAAGAAATGGTGATATTTTTCTTGTCCGCACTCTGTGTGACTTCATAGTCCTTTTTCCCGCTCAAATCAAATACCACCCGAGTAAAGGAATCACCATTATTTTCATGGGTTGCAGTGCGAATCCCTGTAACGATATCGCTGTTTGTTTTTGTGATTTCACTAGGAAGGCTGCTTTTTGCACCATAAAAATCCAAAACGATTTTCTGGTCGTCTACAAAAGTCTTTTCATACCGTCCCATTGGTCCATCTGCCTGAATGGTGAATGTCTGGTCTGCATCTTTTGCAGATGGTGTCTGGATGCCCGTCAATGTGCCTGCTGTTGTCTGTCCGCTTTCCGGTGCTTTTGGCTCATCCTTTACGACAGTATCACCGCTCTGAATGGAAACAATTCTGTTGGGGTCATCCCATTTGATATTCAAATGCAAAGCATCTGCCAATGCCCGGACAGGCAGCATGGTTCTGTCATTGACGATAGTTGCCGGAACATCCATGGTGAATTCCTTTCCGTTTTCATACCCTGTTTTGCTGTCTACGGTAAAAACAATGATGTCACTGCCCCGCATGACATAAATCTGTTTTGCAGCTTCGTTCCAATTGACTTCACACCCCAGCTCCTGGGCAATCTGCCGCATGGGAAGCATGGTTCTGCCGTCAATGATGACCGCAGGCATGTCCTTGGGAACCATTGCTTTTCCGTCGATCTCTATTTTCACTTCCTTTGCCGCATAGGCATGGTGTTTGCCGTTATAAAATAAGTCCATTTGCACCTGTTCACCATAAACCGTTGTTGCGCCCAATAACCCCAGCGCAAGGGTTGTAAGCAGAAGTTTTCTCCAATTCATTGTCGCACATCCTTTGCTTTTTCCTGTGTTTTCATAAATGCCCTATCTGCATTTTACCATCTTCCAGACACAGAGAAAACAAAAATGAAAATTGTTAAGATTTTCTTTAAAATTTTTATGAGAATAGGAAAAAAGCGGTAAAATACAAGGAAAAAAAGCACCTCTAAAAATGATGGAAATCCAGAAGTTTCTTGCGTTTTTCTTAACTTTATATACAGTCAAAACAAATTGTGATATGTTGAATAAAAAAGGCGATATGTCAGACAATGATTTTTATAAAATTCATTTGCAGCATCATTGATACAAGGAATCAAGGGGGCATTTCCATGAAGAAAAAGATTCGGATTTATTCCAGTTTGGTTGCATTGACATTTCTTAGCACTTCCATCCTTTGCGCCTGCACCAACACTGATACATCTACCGCAGCAAAAACGGATCAAAGCCGATTCTATTTTCATGCGGCAGAAAAGGCAACCGACAACAAAAGAATAAATTTTTATATTGATAGCGACAACAATCTTTGGGCATGGGATTCTGTTTATCCAGATTACCCTTATATTGGTAATGCCTTTCTGCCGCCAACGGAACCAGAACCCATCATGAAAAATATCAAGGAGGTGGTTCCCACCGGTATGTATAATGATTTATTTTATGTATTGGATACAGACAATTCTCTATGGGAACTGCCTACGGATATGAACCCCTCTATCCCAAAGAAAAAACTGCTGGATGATGTGGCAGTTCCAAATATGGAACATGCCATCACTGCCAATGGGGACTTATATGTCTGGGGTGATCAAACCAGATATATTTCAGGAATGGTTGGTCTAACGAAAGAGGAAATGAAAACACCAAGGTGTATCGTGAAACAAGCCGCATTTACAGATTTAGATACCAGTACCAGCTTTGCCATAGATCAGGATGGTTATTTGTGGTCTTGGGGTGAATGCCAGTATGGGGAATTGGGTCAGGGAGAAGCATCCATCAGAAGTTCATCACCAACGATCATCGCTGATCATGTGGCAAAATTCTATCGCAGCTATGACCGTGGCGAATCTACCATGTACGCACTGAAAACAGACGGGACTTTATGGGCATGGGGATATAACCAATACGGCGCTGTGGGAAATGGCACAACAGAAACGGTATCAACGCCCACCAAAGTTCTGGATCATGTAAAAACATTTACCTGCACCGCTTGTCCTAGCAATGGTGCTTTCGATACATATACCAATGCCTTTGCCCTGCGGGAGGATGACAGTCTTTGGGCATGGGGATACTATGACGAGGGTAATCTAGGAAACGGTACCACCGAATCTGTACTATCTCCCGTAAAAATCTTAGATGATGTAGCAGAAATTGAAACAGACGTCAACATGTACACCAACCTTTCTTTCGCCATCAAAAAAGACGGCAGTTTATGGGGCTGGGGTTATAACCGATTTGGACAGCTTTGCACCGGAAATTCAGAACCCGTACTTTTTCCCGTAAAAATTGCAGATGATGTCAAAGAGTATTGCCCCTTTTATGCAACACTGTATTTCGTAAAACAGGACAACACCCTTTGGGGCAGCGGATTCAACATTTCTTCTTTTTCCAACGATCAGCCGGAGCTTACACCGCCCGTTCTGTTGCAAGAAAATGCTGACCACATCCAGACCATTGACGATACGGTCTTTTCCTTTGGCACAGATGGCAGTCTGTCTATCTGCGGCTATCATGATGTCGTTCGGATCAATGACGGGTTTGATTCTCCCTATGAAATCGATCGCAGAAAAATCCTTGACAACGTTGCATGGATCGACGGCGAACGCGGAGATATCTTTGCCATGACAAATGATGGAAAACTCATGAATTTCTCCGTTGTAACTGTCTATGACGGCAAAGTCAAGCCAACAAAACCGGCGGAAATTCCACTGCCATTGACCTGACAAATAACAGCAATTTATTGAAAGCCCCCTTCTCTGTGCAGAAAAGGGGGGCTTTTTTCTATATTTTTTCTTAGCATTAACTTTCAGATGGGATCTGTCTGCCTTCATGGTCTACAGTATATTCACCAGTATGTATGATTTCAGAAACAGGCACAATGTCATATCCTTTTTCTTTCAATCCTTTCAAAATGGTATCCAATGCTTGAGGCGTATACTTTGCATCGTTGTGGAATAACAGAATAGAACCGTTTCCTAAATGCTTATGATTCAGAACTTGGTTAATTTCCGCTTCGACACCCTGTTCTTTCCAGTCTAGACTATCCACACATGAAACAAAAATACTTATTGAATTCCCGACATTCTTTCATAGACTATCAGTATCCCATATCCTTGATATCTGTCTTCATCCGTTCTGCCCAGCTGTCGTATCTTCTCATGGATTCCTTCCACAGTTTCCCTTCGATACTTTCCGGCGCAGACTGCATTCCGCTTCCTGCCATTTTCTGCTGCACTTTCATCAGGACCTCTTTACTCTGATCATAGTCTTCACTGACTCTTCTTTTAGCTTTCATGGCATACATTCTGGCGCATTCTTCCATTCCATCTTCTTTTGCTTTTTTCGCTGCATCCACATAATATGCTGCGTCTTTCAGGTCATCATCCAGCACATACATAGCATCTTTTAACGCTTGGTACATATCCATTTTTTCCATCTTACAGTCCTCCTTTTACCCCTGCAATCTCTTGATACAGTTTTTCCACATCGTTTGCATCAAACAGGATGCCTGCCACTTCGACTTTTCCTTCTTTTTGCACTTCTTGCTTGGCTACCTCATACAGTTTATCCAGTTCGATTCCCTCTGCATCTTTAATGCCGATAGTTTCCAGCATTGGATGTTCCAGATATTTTTCCGCTACGCTGTCAATCCCTACTGCCAGCATGATTCTAATACCTACACCCTTTGCTCCATGCAGTTGTGGTGACAATTCTTTATCCACATATCTCTGGATTCCCATTTTGATTTCCTGTTTTGTTGCTTTCATACTGATTCCTCCATTTTAGAAAAGGGGCTTTTCGCCCCCTTTCTTATGCTGTCTGTGTTGTTGTAGATGCCGCAGGTGTTGTCGGTGCTGTCCAACTGTTATATCTAGGCATAACTTCAGGGCAGATATTTTCTGTAGGCATTACCAGTTTACCCGGTACAAATGTTGCGTTTACATAGCAGTACAGGTTCTGATCCCCTGCGGTTCTGCGTTCTGCTTCCAGCGCAATAGCACCTTCCAGCTCTTTTTTCACGCAGTGCAGATCCTTTTCATTGATGATCTGCTGCATTTCCATT
The DNA here is from genome assembly GCF_014982935.1 of Anaerotignum lactatifermentans. NCBI lineage: Bacteria > Bacillati > Bacillota > Clostridia > Lachnospirales > Anaerotignaceae > Anaerotignum > Anaerotignum lactatifermentans. Next base: position 10,178 of record NZ_JADCKK010000021.1, read on the forward strand.
TCTTTTTTGATGCATTCTACCTGTTCATTCAGTTTTGCCAGGGCATTACCTGTTTCGATCAGAGCGCCTGTAGTATCTTTCACTACCTGTTTGATTCTGTCATCTTCTTCTCTGAAAAGAGTATACATTTCTCTCTGGCTCTGTGCTGTCTGCTGTTCTGTGAAACGCTCTGCTCTTTCCTGCGCCAGAGCTGCTTCCAGTGCGGATACTGTACCGCCACAGCCGGGATTGCAGTTTCTGTTCCAACCATTCCAGCCGTTATTGCATCCACCAAAAAGATTTCCTGCATTGAGCATACCGCCTGCCAGTGCGCCTACGCTGCCAATGATACCTGTTGTCAGTGCCGCTGTCCCTACGCCTTTACTTGCAAATTCTGCCATTGTCCATTCCTCCTTTGAATGTATGTATGTTTTTTATACATACAAATGTTATCCCGAAACAACAGACAGAACTTTCTGCATTTTTGTTAAATTTCTTTGATTTTTCTTTTGATTTCTCGTATAGCTACACTTATTGTGGATTCGCTGTAATGTAAATCCATAGCAACAGAAACGATGGTTGCAGATTCATTTCTTTTGAATTTCAGAAATACCGCTTCTTCTCGTTCTGTCAAACCTGCTTTTTCTAAAATCCAATCTCTTTGGATGTTCGTATACTTATGAAATCTCTTTAACTCCAAATCCTCACGCCCGTTCCAGAATTGGTGTTGCCCCCTTGAATGATACCTTGTAACCTGTCTGTTCTGCGAAGTCCCGAATGGTGACGCAGTTTGTTACATTTCCATTTTCGTCAATGACTTTTACGCCCATCATTTCCACTTCTTTTCCATTCAGAATGACTTTGATTTTCTCCATTTGATACCCTTCTTCCTGATACTTCACGCCAAAATGCAGGCACACGCCCCTGCAGATTGCCTTTGCCACCTTTTTTCTGTAAGCATCACTTTTCAGCAGCTCCGCTTCCTGCGGATTCGTCATAAATCCACATTCCATCAAAACCGCAGACATTTTCGTTTTTCTCAAAATGCCCAGACTGTTTCCAGATTCTTTGATTCCTCTATCCTTTAGCCCAGTTGCCTTGATAACTTCCGACTGGATTTTCTGCGCCGCATCCAGTGTATCTTTGTCATTTTTGGAGTAAATCCAGCTTTCCACGCCGTTTGCGTCATTCCATCCGCTTCCAAAAGCGTTGGCATGAATGCTGATATACAGATCAGCTCCGGCGTCATTTGCCCTCTTTGCCCGCACAGACAGTGGTGTGTCTGTATCTTCCGGCGCTGTCTGCAGTACGGAAAATCCGCAGCGTTCCAGTTCGTCTTGCAAATAATTCACCGTTGCTTTGTTAAATTCATTCTCTTTCATGACACTGCCATTTGCAAAAGGCGGGGTACGTTTCCCCGCCGTGTCTGCACCATGACCGTCACCGATAGCAATCAGATACATGGTTCAACCTTCTTTCTTTTCATCCTTCAGACCTGCGCTTGTGGGTTCGACGAAAACCCCCAGCACTGCCAGTGCCGCCGTACCCAGCAGGAAAGGATTTTTCACCACATCCAGCGCTGCACTACAAAGCGCATCCCAGCTAGTGAACATGGACGGTTCCATGCCCGTAGCCGTCAGGATAACGCCGCCGATGCCAACCCAAAACCAAGGATTTTTGAATCTGTCTTTATTCATTAAGCTCACCCCTTTACATATCAACAAATTCAGACCAACAATGTGCTTCATCCCTTGTGCCATCTTCATTGAATCTGTTTCGTACGACATGGACTTTCAGCTTTCTGTCATAGCCCACAATCAGCGTTTCTGTGTATGTATCGTGCTTTCCTTCTGGAATGCTTGTATCATCCTCATGTGTCAGTCTTTCAGACCAAATCACATGACTGGTGCTGGTGCTGTTGGATGTATAACCAAGAAGCACCATGGGCGCTACCCAGTAACCATGGATATTCAGCCACATACCATTGATTCTCATATATTCCGGCAGACGTGCATCGTCTTTTGCTTTGTGATACATTTTTACATAGGCTTCCTCTTTGGAATACTTGACTTCTGTACCATCCTTCATTTTTTCATGCCAGTATCCCTCTGTATCCAGCCATACTTCATGCCCAATGGTAGCAGCAGAAACGCCTTTGGCCCTTTCCAGCCATTCCTTTGTGATACCGCTTTTCAATTCATTCTGTTTCATGTTTCCTCATCCTTTCTGTTCTCATCTACTCTTTTCTATCAAAACACCTATGTGTTATGACCTTATTTTGCGATACTTTCAACCGCCTTTTTGTTCAGGTAGTCTTTCTGTTCGTTCTTAACTTCTTTTGCGAAATCCAATGCTTCCTGAAACTTTTCATTTTTTTCTAAATCGTGGTGTTCTTTGATGGCGTCTGCCAATGCCAGACACAGGCTCATGCAGGCAGTATTTCCACGGATGGATAACAGCCACATTTCCTCTCTTGCGGTTTCTTTCTCCATCCTTTTTTTCTCGTTTGTTTGCAACTGCAGCTTAAACGCCGTATCTTTTCTGTTCAGGATCGCCGCCAAAATCACCATACAAGCAGGTGCAATCAGGATTTCCACTAATTCCTTGATATCCATAACACTCACCCCTCGTATAACTGAAATGACGCAGGCACATTATGTGGCGCCCACTGCAGTGATGTTATGGGGTTTGCGTAACAAAGATAGACTTTGCCATCTTCCCAATCCCTTACCTTCATACCGACGTCTACATCCATATTCAATGCGCCCGGAAATACGCCTTTTGCATCAGGAATCGGACGCACTGCATAGTTGTTTGTGGCTTTATCCGGTGCGTATTCTGAAATTTTCTGTATAGCTGTTCGTGCCTGATAACCAATACCCTGATACAGCCAAAGGCTTTTCGCTGCCGCATTCTTTCCATCTGGTTCCCAGTCTTTCCAACTTCCGGCAAACGTGCCTGCCGTTGCTGGTACATCTTTTCCGGCAGCAGCAATGGCTTCTGTCATTTCTGCACCGCAGGCTTTCAGTTCCCGGATATTCTGTAAAACAATTTCTTTATTTTCCAAAATCTCACTCATCCGAACCCCACCTCCTTGGTAACATCATCATAAAATTCCTGCAGATCGGCTGTATCACCGCCGGAAGAACCACCGGACATGATATACTGCTTTTCGTCCTCACTGATTGTTTCAGCAGTGACCATCTGTGAAAGCTGTTCCTCTGTGATTTCGCCTTTCTTGTATTTCCCTTTGTAGTATCCCAGAAAAAGTTCTGCTCCTGATTTCATACGATCAGCCCCCGTTTCACAAGTTCCTCCATGACCATGTCCGCTCCTTCCTGCCGGACTTCGTCTTGACTTTTGATTACAGTTGCATAGATTTTTTCGTCCATTGTCAGTTCTGGTTCTGGGATTGGCTCATATTCCACACGAAGTGACTGCATGTCCTCATTGACATAAAATACTGCTTGATAACCTCCTTTGCTCTCTGTTTTTGGTAAATCGCCATCAATCCATATAGTTGTTTCATTCAATCGGATTAGGGCTTCTTCTTTGCTCTGATGTACGTTAAACCATATTACTTTTTTTGTATTCAAATCATGGCATACTATCATAATAACCCCTACTTTCTACTTCATCATAATAAAACTTAACATCTTTTACCGTACCACCTTCTCGTGATGCTGAAAATATCACTGCATATAATTGGTCTTTTACAACATATGGATGAAATATTGATGTTTTGTAGTTTGTACTATCAACTTCACCAATCATACAATTAACATAGGTTTGACCAAATGTAAGGCTACCCCTAGTTGTATCCCCTTTTACAGGAAGATTCTCAATTGAAGACCGGTGTGTTGTGTCACTATACACAGCATCAAAAAAATTTAAGTATGTTTGTGCATCTGAGCCATTCAATCCAGATTTAGAAGTAACTTTTGCCCTAACAAATCCCGTTTTAGAAAATCTAACATAACCTAAAAATATACGTTCCGCAGTATTACCATCTATGCTAAATTCTTCATTGTCCAATACTGTTATCTTTAAATTATCCGATGGAACTAATATGATACTATCGCTACCCGTAAGTTTTAATACCTTTGCTAATTTTCCAAACAGCGTTTCATCCTCTAGTGTATCCCCACTTGTCCCAATCTTCCCATCAATCCCCGTTACCTTCGTCAGCACTTCTGCCAGCTTTTCCAGCAGCACTTTTTTCAACTGTGCCAGCCGTCCAAACAATGTTGGCTGTGTGTCGGCGTCTGCTTCTTCACCTATTTTGTTTTTGATGTCCACCACATTGGCTGCCAGCTCCGGGTCTGTTTCCAGTGATTTCATTTTTGTATCAATGGTTTGGAAATTCTCATTCAGTTTTTCCACATCTGCCATATCATCCAGATCTGGCAGATTCAAATCAAAATTTTCTGTAAACTTCACCCCAGTTTCCCTCCTTTATCTCTGCCCATGTTTTCGCCTGCGCCCATTCCCATGTATAGGCTTTCAGGTCACGCCAGCTATGGGTTCGGTACACAAATTCAAAACCAATATGGGCAGGTTTGATTTTTTCAATGGTGGCGGTGATGCTTTCGATGTATTTCGGCACCCCAAAAATCTGTGTAAATGAAATGATGATTTTCCCACCAATGAACTGCACATCTACGGCTCCATTGTCCCATGCTTCCGCCACATCCTGAATCATTTCGATGGTGAATTTTTTCCCCTTTGCCGCCAGCCAGTTTGACTGTACGTTCTGGCGTCTTTCCGCAATATCCGCATCTTTCGGCGGTATGATGCCCAGATATCCTTCAATGAGTTTCACGCCCGTTTCTGTCATGGTGTCAAAAAACTCCTGTTTTTCCGCTTCTTCCAGCCGTTCCAGCACGCCTTCCACTGTCAGCCCTGCCGCATTGTATAATGCTCTGACAAAATCGTCTTTTTGGTACAGCTTGTTATTATGCTGCACCATTCTTTCTCCCGCTTCATTCACTGAACATCACCGTCCCTAATGTCGCTACTTCTCTTTCTCCAACTGGGATATTGGCTGTACCGTCATTGATGGTCAGGTTCTGATAATCAATTACGCCCGGTGTGGTAAAAATGATGTTCGCCAATGCCGCATAGCTGATATATGCCACCTGAAAAGCTTTCTCTTTCAATTCTTCTGTGATTGCCTGTTTGATGGCTTCCTGCACATCAGACAGTTCATACCCTTCCAACAGAACCAGCGTAGCTGTCAGGTTCAATTCTTTTTTCGTGGCAGTGGTAACGGTACAGTATGCCCCTGCAGGTGCCTGTCCTTCCCCTCTGCCGCTGCTGTCTGGGTCGATGTATTTCTGCACCGCCTGAATCAGCTCTGTGGACGCTGGCTGCCCGTCATTGCCAATGATGCAGACCTCCACGGTATTTTCTCCAAACGCCAGCGCAAAACATTTTGCTTCCCCTACGCCTGCCACTTCCTTTGCCCACAGTTCATAGTGGGCTTTGTTGCCGCTCACAATGGGCTTTTGCAACTCATCATAGAATCTTTTTTTCAGTTCTTCATCGCTTTCCTGCCGATACCCGTTTCTGGTAGGCGCTTCATTAGTCACTGCTGTGATGCCTGCGATTGTGACAGGAATCTTTGTGATGCTTCCTGCACCCACGTTTCCGCTTTCTCCGGCGATGACTGCCTGAATGGGTATCTTTCCACTGTCTACCACATTTGCTTCCTGCGTGGTCTTGTATTGGATATTATCTGGTGTAGAAAACAGGCTGCCCAGCGGCACCAGCCCTTTTCCTGTTACGGTCACTTCCCCAACAGCAAACACAGCCGGACGCCGTTTGATGCCTGTCAGCTGATACACACGCCTTGTCAGTTCATCACCGGACAAGTTTTCGATGTCCAGTTTCGCTTCGATCTCATCAGCTCTCTTGTATAAATCAGCCGCTTCAATGGCAAATGCCGCCGTCAGGTCGTACATGGGAAATCCCACTGTTTTTGCATAGGAATCAGGGATATTCCCCAGCATTTTTTCCAGAATGACTTGTGGATCATACGTTGACATCTACTGTCACCCCCTCCCCGGTATAAAGAATTGCTGTAAAATAGATGTTCAGCCTGTCGTTTTCCGCTGCCGCCGAAAAATTGATGATATTTGAAATACATCTGGAAAGCACCACATTTTCTCTGATCTGTCGCTGGATTTCGCTATATATGAAACCTTTTGGCAGTGCCTTATACCCGATGATTTTATCTGTTTCTATTCCAAAGCCTGTTTCAAAATACACCGGATGCCGCTCCGGCAGTGTTCGACACATCAATTCCAGCCACTGTTTGACCGCTTCTTCCTGCGTTACTTCCTCGGCTTTTCCGTTTGTAAACACAAAAGCCTTTTTTTCATAATCAAACTTGATACTTCTCCCAACTTCCTGCACAGGCACCATTTTTGACGCCGCCTGCTGCGCCTGTTCAATGGTTCTTTCATCAATGGGAAACATGGCGCTTCCCCCTTTCATTCCAAAATAGCCACGGTCAAAAACTCCTGCACGCCTAATACAGCTATGGTTTTGCCGATATAATCCCGTCTGTCTTCATCCTGCAGCATCTTTCGCTTGATATCGTCAGATACCCGAAGGTTATCTCCTTCTTCAAAGGTTATCTGCCCATCGCTGGCATTGCAGATTAACGGCTCCTGCTGTTGGATGGTGGCATAGTACAATGTCAAACCGTTCTTTGCTTTTTTGTTTCTTTCTTTCAGTGCTTTTGCCAACTGTACAAATTCATCATCCATCAAACCACCTCTGTTTTCATAATGTCCATGCTCATGGTGTGACCTGCGCCGAATGTATGGGTGACATTTTTCACCAGATACACACCCGATACCTCAAACTTATCAGAGGAAAACAACAGCAGCACACCTGCTTCCACTGCTTCCGATCCCAGCATATTGGACACATTTCTGGTTTTCTTGACCGTGTTGTTTTCTCTCAATTTGTTTTCCGCAACCGTTTGCGGATTTTGCTCATCACCGGACTGTTTCACCACATCCAGCATCCGCCCGAATTTCGCTATGCTGGCAGCGTCTTCTGCCGTTGCAAGAATTTTAATGGTTTCGTTATCCTCCGATACCACCTGCACAGCGTTTCGCAGTTCTGCTATGCTGTCACTACCACCCACGCTGCCCAAAGCATATGTGATGTCCAGCGTATTCCCTGTTTCAAATTTATGATAGGCGTATGTAATTTTGGTCGGATACTCATAAATATTGAGCTTTCCGCCTTTGACACGCCAGAAATAGTTCTTTCCCTGTTCTGCCGTCACTTGTTCCAGAATATCTTCTAGGATTTCCGAACAGCTTTCCTCTGCGTAAATCTTTTTGATCTGTGTTGGCATACTGGGCATAGTTCCCAGTGGAATACCAGCCTTTTCACATAACTTTGAAATGGCTGTGTTCGCATCCGTTTTTACCTGCAGAATGACATCGTTGTTTTTGAGATAAAAACCATAATCATAAGCTGTCATTTCTCCGGCAATGCCCCGCTCCACGATGATTCCAGAAAACAATGTCTTTGTTTCGCCGATCAGGTCGATTTTATCCCCCACGTCCAATTTCGGCAAACTGTTATACAGGTATCTGTCCTGCGGATTGACTGGTATATTCCACTTCAATTCCATGGTCACGCTGTCCAGATTGTCCGACAGGCTGATACTGCCGCAAAAATCCGTGATATCTGTTGTCCGGTTCCATACCATCCTAACCATTGATGCCACCTGCTCTCACGAATACATATTCTGTCATGTCCAGCGTATAGTCCACATCGCCGTTTTTCCGGTATTTGTATGTAAAATTGTCAATGCTGACCGCCATGTTCAGCACTTCCCGGTCGTTGTTGTCAGAAATTACGATTCGTGCCGGAATACGCTGTGTTTTGATGGATTTGAAAAAATCAATATAGGCTTGTGGGTTGACATCTGCGTATGGCGACATCCATGGATAGCGTTTGGAAGGGAAGAAAGAGGAAAGGGACATGGTACGCAATTCTTTATTGCCGATCATGCGGATATTTACCGTCAATCCCTGAAATGTATCGTTTCCCTGTGCTTCCGCAATTTCAAATTCCGGTGCCGCAGGCATGACCATAATTTCTGCATTGTTGTTGATACTGAAAACGATTTCCATATTCTTCCCCCTTTCTTACGCTACATCCAGCGCTTCTTTGATTCTCTTTGCAATAATGCGTCCGGTTTCGTCTGGATCACTGCCGCCGTTTACATTGACATTGATGTTATATACTCTGTTTCCCATCATCTGCTTTGTTTTGGTGTGTGGGAAAACCTTTGTGCCTGATGGCAGCTGTACCAGTTCCCCTCTGCCGCCCTCATTGATGCGGCTGATACCACCACGGAAATATGGTGTACCTGTTGCATAAGATGGTGCTGCAGCGCCCGGCGCTGTCATTTTATCCCAAAGCCAACTTACACTAGATGCAGCACCTTTTGCCAATGAACCAATGACTGGGATATTTTGGACTTTTTGCCATAGTTCATCTAATTTATTTCCAATCCAGTCAAGCGCTTCACCCGCCTTTGTTTTGACCGTATCAAATGCGCCTACGACTGCATCTCTGATTCCTCCGAATACCGACTTAATATTTTCCCAAAGTGACGCTGCCGCTGCTTTGACTTCGTCCCAATGCATCGCCAGTGCTACACCTGCAGCTATCAACAGCCCTATCCCCACTATCAACAGCCCAAGTGGGTTCATTGTCATTGCTAGGTTTAACGCCGTTTGTGCTGCCTTTACCGCCGTTGCTACGGTTTGATATGCTTTCCATAAGCCGATTACTGTTGACAATACATTAAACGCTACCAGTGCCCCTACAAGCCCACTAAGTACAGGTATTAGCCATCCCGCGTTATCTTTCGCCCACTTGAAAGCATTGCTGATTTTATCCACGGCGGTAGCAGCCTTTTCTGCTGCCGATTCAATGGTTCCGTCGTTTTGCCACCTTGTCAGCGTATCCGCAAATTCAGACAATTTTGTTTTGACCTTGTCCAATGCGCTGCCTTGTCGCACGCTGCCATCGTCCATGATACCGATGATTTTTGCCAGGCTGTTTTTGGTTACGCCAGTTACCGTCGACCATATACCTTTTGTGGTTCCTGCCAGTTTTTCCATCCCTCCGGCAAAACGTTGGTTCATGATCTGCACCAAATCATCCATATTGTCCACGCCTTTGATGCCGAACTCCTTCATGCGTTCCCACTCTCCGGCTTGTGCATCAATAATGGCTTCTGTTGCCTGCATGATGTCTTTCCCAGTTGCACCTGCCATATTGCCGGCATAGGTCAGCCATTTTTTACTATCCATGCCCATAGCTTCCAGCATGGCTGTTGCTTCTACCAGTTCGCCACCTTCAAATGGTGTTTTATTCGCCATGGCAATGGCATTTTTCATCAGCTCTGCGGCTTTTTCTGTACTGCCTGTGGCTGTTTCCAATTGGGCTTTGTATGTTTCCAAATCAAACGCTTCTTTAAATCCCATGGCGGCTCCTGCTGCCCCCATAGCTGCAGTAAATTTTGCCGCATTTTTTACAGCACCCGTAAATGCGTTATTGATGGAACGCCCCCATTTATTGATCTGGTTCTGTCCCAGTTTCATTTCTTGCCTAGCTTTTCTGATTTCTTTTGTTGTTCCTGCCAGCGGTTTTGAAAATCTATCTTTCAGGCTTAACAGGATATTAACCTTTTTTGTTGATGCCATCTTTTAACCTCCCTTCTGCTTCTTCCCATGCTTCTCCTTCCACTTCCATGGATGCAATGTAGAATATCTGTTCCATGAAGGTCAGGCTTTCCAGTTCCCGGAGGCTGTGTCCTTTTTGTATGTAATAGTGAAACAGGGCGGCGTCCCCGCCGCCCCGTATCAGTTTTTTACATCATCGACAGGATTTTTTGTACCCTCTTCTTCTGCCAGACCGTACATATCCAGAATTTTTTTTGCTGCTTTCTCAATCAGCCCCATGTTGCTGTCAAATACTTTTTCCACTGCATCCAGAGGTTCTACACAGCCGTATGCTGCCTGCAGTTCCTTCTCATGCAGTACTTGACAATGGTCATATACCAACTTCATTTCTGCCTGAAATCTGTCATTTGTAGTTTCTGTTTCCATGTCCAGTGTCTTTGCAACCGTTCGCAGGTCTTTTTTCGTTGCCTGAATGGTATTCCCTTCCTGGTCAATGACAACCATTCTCACCTGTAACTTATCTGCTTTGCTCTGGGTAGCTCTTGCCACCAATTCTTCCAGATTTAATTTTGCCATATCTTTTTTCCCTCCATCAGATCATGTCGATATAGTTGAAATCAGCAAATTTGTACGGCACTTCCATTTCCAAAATTGCCTTGTTTTCAAATTTCAGCAGCATCAGTTCATCAATGGTTACTTCCAGAAATTCCACACGTTCTGCGCCCAATGCTGTTGGGTCTTCCAGTTTTCCCACAAATTTGATATCAGGTAAAATGCCTGTGCGGATGCCTTCTGCAATCTTTTTTGCAATTTTGGAATCTACTTTATGTAATACGATTGTTCCTTCTCCGGTATATCCCATATACCGCTGATGTGTTCCCAGATCACCTGCGAAATTGACTTCCTCGTATGTCATTGATACTTTTGCTTCAAAACTTTTTGTTTCAGCCAAAAGTTCTCCATCCATCCATAGCCTTCCATAAGTCCCACGGATGATGTTATTTGTATTTACTTTATCCACACTCTTTCCCCCCTTTATTCATCAGTTTGACATCAAAATTAAAGTTACCTTTTTCTAAATCTTTCAGTGCATCTATACTTGTTTTCGATACCTCTTGAAACTTTGGCATTCTTACTCTTATTTTTAACTCTTTTATTTGTCCTAACAATTCTCCATTTCTCCACAATGCACCACAAATCTCAAAGTTACTATCATTGATATCTTTTTTCTCCATACACTCCATCCTTATGCCAGTGTGATATTGAATGTCAGATTTTCCATGGCGTCCAGAATCTTCACATTCCCTGCCAGATTGACGTTATCCCGGAAAGTCATATTTTTCACTTTCTGCTCTGTCCAGTCTGCCGCTTCTGGTGCGCCAGTAGAAATCCACTGCTCTCTCTGGGCTTCAACGTCAACGCCTGCTACGTTGTTAAAATTGGGGTCAAGCACACTCTCCGCCGCAAGCTGTCGGAAATAACTGTTTACTGCGGAAATGAACAGCACCTGATTGTCATAACTGTTTTTGTATTTCCCGCAGTAGTAGTCCGCGAATGTCTGTCCGATGTCCTCCTGGATCATGTCCATTGCTTCCACCACTGTGATTTTCTGCATGTCTTCTGTTGCATCCTCTCCCAGTGTTTTCAGGCTGTTGACTGCCGTTCCAGCTCTTACGTCTGCACCATCATTCCAGAGTACAAATTCTCCTTTTCCCACGGCTGCATCCAGTTCTTCCGGCTCCGTTACACTTTCAAGCTCTTGGAAAATGCTATATGTTGCAGACCTTGTGAACGGCAGCCCTGCCAGCAATCCACAGATGCGGGCTGTATAGCTTGCTACCGGATATGCTGCCGTTTCTTCCTTGAACTTGATTCCTTCATTTGCAAAGTTCACAACGTGCATATCATCCGTTGTGGTTGCCTTATATACAACCGCTTTCCGCTTCTTCCGTTTATTCTTTGCATTGATTTCTTTGATGTACGCTGCCACTTTGTCCTGTTCCCCACTGGTTCCATTGAGATAGCAAAGCCAGTTGTAATCAATGCTTTTCAGCAGGTCTGCCGCATTATCAAATGTGTTCTCTGCTGTCAGCTTTACTGTATATACGGTGTTCGGCAGTCCAATAAACGCACCCAGAATGGCTTTATAGTTCTCTGCTGTATATTCTTCTTTTTTCACTTCTGAAGAAAAACTGTATTTATTTACTGTGTTTTCCCCTTCTGTCGCATCGTTCATCACGATGCAAACAACACCTCTTTCACTTCTCTGAATGGCTGAAACAGCCATTTTTCGGAAAATGACTTCGATGTTTGGCATAGTCTGTGCCATCCATCATCCCTCCTTTTCATATCCTTTGATTCTGTCATTGAGTACTTCCATCAATTCCCCTTCCGGTTCTGTATATGGATGCACCATATCCACATTGACGGTAACTTTCAGCGTCATGTCTTTCCTGTCCAGTGCATAGTCCTGTTCTTCTGTCGGTATCATGTACCCATCTGGAAATGTCACTCTGTCCACGCTCAACAGTTCCTGTATTCTCTGCATGATGCCGTACAAATCGGCATATCCGCTGTACCTGTTTGGCGAAAAATAGTAGATTTCCAAATCAAAATTATCATGCGGATATAGTCCAATCCGGTCATGCGTGATATTTTCTGTCTGGATGATAAACGCCGGACGCGGGAAATCTTCTTCAATATCCTTATCAATGACAGGAATGTCAAATTCAGATTCCAAAATATCCGTGAAACCTGCCACGGCTGTTCCAATATCCGCCATTAACTCAACCCCTTATCCAGCAGATCATCAATAAAATCCAGCACATCTTCTTCAAATTCTTCTGAAAAAAAGGCTTCGACCTTATCTTTTATCCGCTTCCCTTTGACCACTTTTCCTCCGGGTGTGCGATGTTCATAGTCTACGACGTTTTCATGCGGTGCCATGTGTACTCTGATCTGGTAGGCGTTTTCTGCTGGGTACAGGTAAGTCTCGCCACGCTTAACCATTTTTACCAGATTTCCTGTTCTGACTTTGTACCCTGTCCGCAGACCGCCTTTCACCTGCTTAGTCATCTTGCTTCCTTCTTTTCTCATAAAGGATTTTGATTCCTTCGACATGGTTTCATTTGCCAGCTTCAAAATATCTCTGTTTAGTTCGTCCAATTCCATATAGTCAAATCCATTCATCAAATCACCACCTCACAGAAGATTTCCAAAACCTCTCCTGTCAGATATGGGTCTAAAATATACAGTATCTCATATCGTTGACCGCCTGCCATGAACCACATCCCCGGTGTGATGCTGCTGTCATATCTGACTGTTATTTTATGTGTCGTGCGGGACAATGTGCTTTCTGCGGCTCTTCCGCTTAACAGGCTCCCTGTTTGTGGTTTCACTTCTGCCCACACATCTTTCACTTTTGTTTCTTCCCATTTTTTCTGCCCGATGCTGTTTTTTTCTTCTGTCTGGACGTGCTGCCACAGTTCGATTTTTCTGTTCAATCTTCCGGATATATTGTTCATGGCGTCCTCCTTACAGAAAATTTTTGTCGTGCAATTTCAAAATGGTGGTTGCTGTTGGATTTTCCTTGCCATTTGTGACGGTCATGCTGCGGTTATCGTACATATCCGCAACCAAAATATATACCACTATGATCAAGTCTTCGTGTTCGTCCATATACGCATCATCAATGGCATTTCTGCTTTTGATATAGCTTTTCGCCGCCGTCAAAGCATTCTGCAGAAACCTTTCGGTTTCTGCATCTGCTTGCGCCCGGCAATATTCCAGGCAATCTTTGACTGTAATTTCAGATACTTTCATAAGCTCTCATCCCTTACGCAGCTGCACCCATTTCCAGTACGGCAATGGCCTCTTCGTTTGTGATCGCACCATCTGCTTCCACAAACGCTTGGATACCAACTGCATACTGTGAAGCATATTTTTCCTGCAGAATCTGTGTTTCGATATCTTTTCCGATTTTCAGGGTGTATCCTTTCATGTCACCGTATGCCAGCACTTTTGTACTCGCAGCAAACTTTGGTGCATTTTCAGAAAGATGTACTTTTTTATTCAGCAGCATCCATCCACCGCCTGTCGCAAAATCCGGAATCATCAGATAGTTTCCATCTCCGTCTTTCAGCTTTCTGATTTCTCGGAATGTGCTTCTGTCCATGATCCAGACAGCATTTTCCTGATAAGGTTCTTTTACGCTCATCTGCACATCAATCAGCAGATCTGGCGTCATAGTTGCATCTGGTGCTGTCACTTTATTTTTTGCATTGGGAAAAATACCTTTCATATTTCCACTCTCTCCAGTCAATGCTTCTTTTTCAATCATTTCACGCAGACTTTTAACAATCTGGTTTACAACAAAACCTACGATATCAATATCTGTGTTGTTGATCAGCTTTTTGGAAACTTTAGCCAATGCACCGATGATATAGCTTTTCAGTGTGTATGACTTCAAATCTCCTGTTTTTTCCACCAGATCAGAAAACTCTTCAAGGTATGCCGCCGTGATTGCGCTGCTGGTTTCATCATAATATGGAACTACCAGTTCCCCATTGACGTTGTACAGGTCCGCCAGTTCAAAAATCGGGCATGTTTCTTTCACCTTTGTGATGATTCTGTCCACAATGGTTCTGGGCATGATGCTGTGATTGTCCCCCAGCTTCATCGCTCTTTCCTCCAATGCGTTCACATTTCCCCTGCAGTACTGCTCAAATGCTCTGATTTCTTCTTCCTCTGTCTTTTCTTCCTGTCCCTTCGGGTGATCCCCTGCTTCCTGTTTTGCTCTTTCTTCCGCTGCCTGAATGGTAGCATTCAAACCTTTCAGCTCTGTTTTGTACTTATCATACTCCTGCTGTTCGGTTTCAGTCATTGCTCTGACTTCTTCTTCGGCTTTGTCGATGATGGCTGTCATTTTTACCAGTACATCATTTCTCTTTTCCATCAATTCTTTCACTTTGCTCATGCTTATCTCTCCTTTTCTTAGCTCATCTGTTTTATTCTCTTTTTAGTATCTGCCTTTTTCCATGTCCAGCCATTTCCGCTTGTTTTCCAACCCCAAAAATGCCGGCGGCTCTTTCTTCTCAACATCTACCGTCATACCATCAAAACTTCTGGTTTCTACCAGCTCTGCTTTTTCTCCCCGCATTTCGTATGACGTACCTGCATATGCAGGTGTTCGTCCTACTAGTAATGATACTTCGTTCAGATAGATGTCTTTTAAAATACGGCGCTTGTAGTATTCGTCTGTGAATGTCCATTCATCATCTATGCAGCGGAATCCAAAGGACCAGCCGGTAATTTTCCCCGCTTCTGCCGCCTGCAGGACTTCTTCGTCTTGGAACTTAGCCACTGCATACAGCCCGATGTTATCCTCTTTCAACGTAAGAACACCGTCTTTTGTGCTGCCCATCACCCTGTCATGGTTCAATTTCAGGAAAATTTCTGGATTGTTATTGATCGCACGGGCAAACACTCCTTCCGCTACCTGCTCCACATACTTTGTGCCGTCCGGCAGCTCCAAAACCCTGCTGTCGCGGCAGATGGCATTGACATAGCCTGAAATGATGATTTCCTGCGCCCTCACTTCAACTTTCATCAATTTTCACACCCCCTTTCCCACTCGTTTTCATTGTGGCTGCCATATTCGGGATAAAAATTTCTTTTGTATCTGGGTCATACAATACATCCTGCAAGCCAAGCGTGATATGATTCAGCCCCAGTTTCTTCATGTTTTCCCTTTCTCTGATTTCATCAATTTGCATCCATCCGCCCTCTTTGCCTATTTTATAGACATTGAACCGCTTTTCCATTGTTCCCATCAGTGCGGTGTCTACGTCAAAATGAAAATATCTGTCCTTTTTTTCCCGTTCCAGCAGCAAATATTTATTCAATCCTTTCTCCAGTGCAGCCAAGATCGGAAGCACTGCTGTTTCAAATGTGTTGATCTCCTGCTCATCCGTTGCGGTACCGTTTAGGATTGCCGGGGAAATCCCAAAAAGATTGTTGATTTTTTCTGAATCATACTTTTTGTTTTCTACTACTTGCATTTCCTGCAAACTGCTTGACATTTCATTGAAATGCACACCCGCATTCAGTACCATGGTTGCTTCTTTTTGTCCACTATACACATCGGGCCATTTTGCTTTTAGTTCTTCAAAGGCTTCTTTGCTCAGTTTATCTTGGACTGTCAAAAATCCGGCTTTTCTGCCGTTTCTGTCCATTATTTTTTTCCCGAATAACACTTGTGTGTACGCCAGGAGTAGTTCTGATTTATTGGTTTGCAAGATTCCTTCCGCATTGACGCCATCATCACTTTGGCGCATGATACGGACAAGCTGATACTCTGGTATTTCCTTCCCTTGAATCCAATATCGTACCGTCCTATCCAGCACGTTGTCCGACCATGTTTTCTGTACCTGCTCCGGCGGCACATATACCAATTCCGTGATGGTATTCCCCACCATTTTCTTGTACGCATAGCAAACACCATGCAGCAGATAGTCTTTGACCATCATTTTTCGGAATAATACGCTATCAAAAAGATTTGATGGTTCCTCATTCAGCAGGTGCACCCGGTTGTCATTTTCCACTTTTCTGATGCCGTCTTTTTCTTTGCTGTAAAGATACACAGGGGCAAGTGCTACTTTATTTCCGATATACTCCACCGACGCCGCCACTGCCGGAATTTCCATGGCTTTTGCTTCGGTCATTTCATTTCCCGCCAAAATGTCTGACAGATATTCCATAGTCAGCATCCGTGTTTCTCCCATTTCCGCATCATTTGCGGATTTGCTGTTTTTTTTGAAAATATCTAAAAATCCCATGCTTTTTCCTCACCCCCTTACAGCTCAATAGCGCCCCATGTGATAGGCGCTTCTATAATTTCATTCTGCATCAACAAATAACAGGCATTGATCAGTGCTACCACCATATCCACTTTTCCGGCAGACCGTTTTTTGTTGACGTACATGTTCAGATTTGTGTCTTGTGTTACTCTGGCATTCTCAAAATTGATTTCCAGCAGTTCATTTTCGGTGTATTTGAATTTTCCTTCGAGAATATGTTCCTGCAAAATCTTCGTTGCCGGATGTAATACCGATGAATGCTGCCTGATTTCCACCGCTGTCATTCCTGCTGCTTCCAGCTTCTGTGCTGTTGACATGGCATTATACCTGTCAAACCCCACACCTACTACTTTTCCGCCTGTGTTTTCCTCAATGTTCATGATGTATCTCTCTATTACTCCATAGTCTACAATCTGATCACCACAGGCAATCGCTTTTGCTTCTTCCACAAATCTTTGATAGTCCACTTTTTCTGTACGGCTTTTTTCCTCCGCTTTTCCTTCTGGGAAAAATGCCATAACTTCTCCTTCGATAATGTCGTTTTCATCGTCATAAGCAGCAATAGCCACAGAGCAGTTGTCCGTGGTTATGGAAAGGTCAAGCCCAATATACAGCCGCTTCCCCGTCCAGTCGATTTTTGTCACTCTACCTTTCTGCACATCTGACACTGGTACATAGGTATCTGTTCCCATGCCCTGATAGATGATGTTGCAGTGTTTTGTCAAGAAGTTTTCTCTTGCAGACTTCATTTCGATTGCACGCTTTCTTTTTGCCTTCAAATCCTCCATGATTTTTGGCACTTCCAATGCCAGAGGGTTTGCGTGCTGTAGAATTTCATCGTTTTCCATCCAGTTGTCCTTGTCATCCGGTTCAAATAACAAAGCCAGAACGGTTTCATCCTCTACAACTCCATCCAATACCTTTTTTGCGTAGTCGACTTGTTCCTCAAATGGATTGAACATGGTCGGATATTTTGTAGAAATGATAAATCCTATGGGATTCTGAATGTTTGACTGACCTGAATACATTGCTTCCAGCGGGTATGGTGACGGCAGCGCTCCTACTTCGTCTGCAACAAACGCCGTCGGCTCCCTACTGTCCATACGGTTTCTGGATGTATTCAGCGGTGTGTATTTGATTTCTGTCATGTTACACAGGATGTAGTTCAGCAATATTTTGAATTTTGCTTTCCCTTTGCTTGTCCCACATAAAGCAGGGCTGCTTTTTATGATTTCTTCAATTTGGCTTTTGATTTCTCGACTGATCGTCCCATCCGGCGCAACGCTATATAGTTTCGCAAACTTATCTTCCGTCAGCATCAGCAGAATAAACATCAAACCCACCAGAAATGTTTTTCCGTTTTTTCTGGCTATTTCCAGAATCACGGTCTGATACCGCCGCTTCTGCGTATTTTCTCGGTATACCGTGCAAAGTGCCGCTATGATCAATACCCACTGGAAACCAGCTAAGGATTTTTCCACAGTTTTCCCTTTATGTGCACCTTTTGGCATTATGATAAGCCGCAAAAGTTTTAGCAGCAGTGTATATTTCTTTTCGTTGATGATGTACTTTTCATTTTTTCCGTCTGCGATCTCGACAAATTCTTTCAGCTGTTTTTTGACATACATTGGCGCTGGTATTTTTCCTTCCAGCACTTCTACTGCGTACCTGTACCCTTTGTTTTTTTCAATCAATCCCCATCACCCGCTAACAGCTTTGTCAGGGGATCTTCCTCCTGTTTGCTCAAACTAATTGCCATCTTTGCTCGTGCTTGTGGTGATAAGCCCAACTCGTTA
Source organism: Anaerotignum lactatifermentans (assembly GCF_014982935.1). Lineage (NCBI taxonomy): Bacteria > Bacillati > Bacillota > Clostridia > Lachnospirales > Anaerotignaceae > Anaerotignum > Anaerotignum lactatifermentans. The sequence goes on from NZ_JADCKK010000021.1 coordinate 28,535, forward strand.
CAACCCCGATAGAAGTCCTGTGTATATTTTGCTCTGGCATTCATAACATCTGTGTCATACTTCTTTTCAGGCTTTGCTTCGATGTCTGCATCTATCTCCCGCAGTTTATCAATGGCAACCGCCGTCTTTGCTAGGATATAATCGTCTAATGCGCAAAGGATGTCTGCATCCTGCAACCGCTTCACGATTTCGCGGAATATTTTTTTCTGTTCCTTGTTCAAATTTTTCGGCGGTCTTGGTGGTGCATTTCCCTTCAATTTTTCTTCGGCGGCTGCCCGTCCTTCAATCTCATCTTTCGTCCTTGCACCCACCGCTACGCCGATTGGTTTCGCGGGGCGTCCCATATTTCCACCTCATTTCTAAAAAATTTTTTACGTTTGCGTCCGACAGTTTCGTGTGGAAAAGCGACGCCTTTTTTCAGATTTTTACCCCCCGGGGATACTTTTTGTCAGTTCCATTAGTTCTTCCCGTGATATCAGACCTGCTTCGGCGTCTTCATGATGTTTTCTGCAGAGCGTTATAAGGTTATCTTTTTTTAACCGCATATCCCAATCTTCTTTGACTGGCACAATGTGATGCACTTCTAACGGCTGCGGATCATATTTCCTTTTTCCATCATACCTCCCTTTAACCGAACATATCGAACATAAATATAAATCTCTTACTTTTGTTTCTTCCCTAGCTTTTTGCCATGCAAAACTTGATAAAAAACTATTATATTTTGATTCAAAACTATTAGTATTTCTTTTCTTTTTGTATTTTTTTGCTGGCTTTTTTGGACAGACTTCATTCCTCTGGTGCATCCTGCCGCAATATTGACATGCTTTCATCATTCTTTCATTCCCCCTTTCTGAAAAAACGCTCAACTGCAATCCGAATACTGTCCTCCGTGTCACCCATTCCAATTTTCTGGGCAATAGCTTTCCATGAGTACCTGTATTTATATTTCATAATGAGTGCCGTTCTGATTCGCAGGTTTGGAATCCTTTCCAATTCCTTTTCCACTTCCCTTTTTTCTTCCATCAACTGGTCAATCTGCCTTTGTGTTTCCATAGCTTCCTTGCACCGCTTCCTGCCGCTGCTCTGGATTTCAAAATTCTTTCGGTCAATCAAAATGATTATGTATGATTCCATAGCCCCATATCGTTCCATTTGCTCTTTGGTCAGCAATCATCCTCACTCCCTTCTTCATACGATCCATAGTCCATTCCACCCCGTCGAACTGCTTTCATATATCTCACCCATCCGATCTCTTCAAAGAAATCTTCATGTGCTGCTACAATTTCAAAATTTTTCGGCGCCCGAAGTTTCACCTTTCTTTTTGTTTCTTTCACAATTTCAATTGTTACTTTTGGCTTCTTCAGGTTTCTACTTCCGCTCCACCGCTTTCCTTTTTTCTTATAGTTCTCTTTTGTGAGATAACTTGCCAGACGATTGTCTTTCTGGTTTTTATAAAGATGCTTGATCAGCACCAGCCCTTTTCCCCAAATTTCCTGCAGGATCTGCTGCATCTCTTTCATGCTCAAACCTTCAAACTGATTCATGACAATGTGATGATGTATTCTACCCTGCATCTCAATCACATATATATATTTCAGTGGGTCGAATCCATTTCTGTTCCTGTATCGATTCAGCCGCCTGAAAAAATTCGACTGTTCTCTTCTGGCTTCTTCCAGATCCATAATGCAGTCATGTGTCAGCAATACAAAAATATCCTTTCCCGAAAAATTAGCATTGACCATTCTGGTCAGTTCTCTTCTGGTTCGGTATAGATTCCTTTTCTGTTGTTCCTCTGTTGTCAGATTTTCATTTCTGCCCCTTTCATATTTTTTCCCTATGGTTCTTGGGCAGTAAAACTCTTCTACTTCATAGACATCTCCTGCTCTTATTTTCTTTCTGTATTTTGGCATTTTCTTTTCCCCCTGTATATGTACGTAATGTTAATTGCTTTATGGACAGCCAAAAGGGATTTTACCCCCTTGAAAAAATGAGTTTCTTCCTATATAATGATGTTAGGCATTTTCAATTCCCATGTTCAGATATGGGAATAGCGGTCATTTCTGACCGCTTTTTTTATTTTGTATCTGTTGTTTTATTTTCCACTACGCAACCACAGACCTCTGGTCTATTCTGGCAGCTATTCTTGCATCCTTTCTTGAAACCACAATCAGCACATCACACATTGCCCCGTCTGCGGTCACAGTTGAAAATCTTGCATTTTCTTGCTTTCGATTTTTCCATATTTTTCCACCTATTTCATTCTGCTATTTTCTTTAACCATTCAAGTGTTATCTTTTCTGCAATCGACTTTGTGATGAACATTCTTTCCGTCGGCAACGAAAGAAACAAACTGATCCCCTCAACATCATCAACTTTTACAACAAGCTGTCTTGCCAATTCCTCATCATTCATTGACCGAATTCGGTCTGCATTTGTTTCTACTGGCTTTTCTTCAGGCTCAAAACATTTTTTGTCGAATATACAATTAAAACCAGATTTCATACATCTATCTGATACTCGATATTTGCATACACCCACACTCTCACCTCCCAAATCATTTTCCTGACCTCAACATACAGAAAAGCAGTTCTACCATTGACCGCTTTCTACCAATAGGCATTGACGATAGTACAACTCTCATCCTCCACCTTACGCCTTCAGCGTCCAATGGTGTTGGATCATCAAATTCTTCTGTTATGCTTTTTTCTTCTGGTATTGGACATATAGCCCCTATTTCATGTGGAATTTCTTTTACCACTTTTTTATATAGTTCCATCGGCATAACTAAATAGTTTTGTTCTGTCAAAAAGTTCTTTCCATATCCACTGTTGTAGTCTGCTAAGCAGCTTTTTACCTCGTATGATATAAAGCGCCCTTTTTCAATTTCAGAAACACTTACAACTCCACTTGGTACAAACTGCATAAAGTCAACTCGCTTCACATCTTTTGTTCCATAGTCAATGCTTACTTCTCTTGCCCAGTATTTTCCTATCCCTTGAAATCTATCATTTACCAATAGATCACTAAGAAATTTTGTGATTTCTTTTCTGTCCATCTTTACTTCTTCCCTTCTGTTTCTTCCGCTCACCCTCAAACGCACACTCTGTGCATAGTGCTTTTTCAAATGCCAGTCCTTCATATTCCTTTGGGATCGGTCGTTCATAACACTCACGCCCACATTTTGGACACTTTACCACTCGCCAGTTTGATAGAACACCTTTTGTGTTTTTCTTCAGAGGCATACAGATAATTCCTGGAATCCCTACTTTCCCCATACCTCAAAACCTCTTTTCTCTATTCCAATGTTTCCCCATGCGTAAAAAGCTTCTTTTTCTGCTTCCTCTGTTGTTTTGATCTTTTCCCAATCTGGTTTTGTATGTATGCACTGCTCTACTTCTCCGAACTGACTTTCATATTCACAAAGAAAACAATCATGCAGCGGTCGTCTTATATCATCTGGATATATCTCTTTCCAAAAATCCTCCTGTGTATAAATTTCATCTGACTTTCCATTGATTCTACGTTTCCAATTATTAAGATTTATGATTTGCCACATTGTTCTTTGTAAATCTTTTGCTTTTTCTTTCTTAAATGGAATAAAATCTTCATTGAAAATCTCAAAAAACGCTTCTTCACCATATACCTTTTCATATTCTCTCTGGCACAGCCGCTTCAACTGCAAATCCAGTCCACTGTTCGGGTATGCGTGCAGCCCTCCCAGAGCTGCACTATGATATTTCGCCTGCAGGTATACCCAGAATCCATGCCGATCTGACACTTCCCTTCTGCCTTCTCCGTGGAAGATGTGGTGTTTTTGCAGGTCTGTTTTTTGTCCGCTCACATAGCATACTTTCCGTTTCCCCTGAAGCACGCTGACGGAATGACTGCCGATTCTTTTTTCATTGTCTTCGATCACCTTCTGCACCGCCTTTTCCTGCTTCTGCTTCATACGCTTTTCTCTTACAGACCTCGCACTTTCCCTTCTTTTTGCACGTTTCGCAGAAACCGTCACATTCTGCTTCTGTAAAATCAAATTCTCTTTCCGTGAGTCTAAATAACTGGGACGCAAGCAGCACCGCTTCATTTTCATCCACTCCATTCACTCTTGCTGTATGTACCACCTGTTCTAATGCGCTACACATAATTTGCAGAATATCTTCACAGACCTTTTCTGCTTTTTCATTTTCCAACAGCCATTTGCCGACTACATGATTTTTCACATGGACCATACCAACACCCCTATTCCGTAGATAATTCCAAACCAAATCAAAACCGCCGCAATGATGGCACTTGCCATGACCGCCAACATCAGCGCCGCTTCTCTGGCATGTTTTCTTTCATTTTTCACTGCTTGTCCTCCAAAATCTGCATGATGTTCTGACACAGGCTTTTCATTGCCGTTCTCATTTTTCCGGCTTCCTCTGGTTCCTTTTCCTGTAAATTGTCGATGCAGGTCATCATTTCATTGAATTCCATCTGCACATTTTCAAAATGCACCTTGAACACTGCCATTTCCTGATTTCCGGCAAGACGTACCTTCTTATCGGCTTCTTCCTGCACCAGCTTCAACCGTTCTCTTAGTGCCAGTGCTGTTTTCTCTGCTTCTTTCTGGGCTTCCTCATGGGCTTCGATGGCTGCCTGTGCTTCTTTTGCTTCCTTTTTGGCTTTTTCAGCTTCTTTTTTTGCTTTGTCCAACTTCTTCTGCAAAGCTGCTTCTGCCTTTTTTTGGGCTTCTGCTTCCGCTTCCATCCGGATTTTTTCCAGTTCTGTTGCATCCAACAGGGTGGTCTGCTCCTTCTGCATCTGCAACTCTGAAACTTCTCCCTGCAGCTCTGCTACCTTCTTTTCCGCTTCTCTTGCGGCTGCTTCCGCCTGTTCCTTCAATTCGGATAAGCGCTTGATCTGTTTCTCCCCATGACTGTATGCAGCATCTACGGCTTCATCCTGCTTTTTCTGGGCTTCATCCTCAAACAAATCAAGCTGCTTTTTCAGTTTCTCCTTTTCTTTTCGCTCTGCTTCCAGCTCTTTCAGCACTTCCTTCAGTTCTTTGGTGGTCATCTCTGCCACCGTCTTTTCTTCCCCATTGATTTCATGGGCTTCTCCCACAAATTCTTCTCTTTCTTCTTCTGATAAATCGGTTAATGCTAATGCTTTTGACAGCGAATTTCCAATATCCGAAATCAGCTGCGGGTTTTTATACTCTTTTGCAATTTTCATAAAGTTCTGCGCTGTTCTTTCTGAAAAATCCACTTCGTTTTTCAGCCACTCTCCCCACGCTCCATGGGGCAGACACTGTTTCGCTTCCAGCAAACACTTTCCAATTTCAATCAATGCAAAACCTGCCTGCACCTTATATACTTGAATTTCCTGTGTGATAACCTCGATAGGTCTTGTCATTTCATTCATGCTGCGTTATCCTCCTTCTTTTTTCCACCTTTGTTCACAACTTTCTTCATCCATTGGTCTACAAATTCAAACACTTCCGGCTCTGTGCCATAGGATTTGTTATGTTCTGTTCTGCACTGTTTGACTAGGTTGTTCTGCAGTTCCAATGTATAATACGGCTTGTCCGGTTCTTCTGTTTTTCTGATAAAAAAAACCATTGTTTCCTGTTCTGCAATCCTTTTGCAGTATCCACCCACACAGTGATGCAGTGCCGCTCCTTCTGCCTGCAATTCCTCTTGTGTTCTGGCTGGACGAATCAGCAGCCCTTTCCATTCCCATGTATACCGTTCCATTTTTTCAACAGCTTTCTGGAATTTTTCCTGATCTGCTTTGTTTTTTTCAAATTTGATTTGTTCCATAGTTCGTTCATGTGCCTGTTTTAGATTTTTGGGGAAAAGCACCTGCTTATCGTTCAGATCCAGCCCCAGCGTCTGGCATTCCTCTATGTAATCCCTGAATATTCTTGAAGCATATTCCCAATATCTGAATGCTTTTACCGCCCTTTCCTGCTTTTCCAGATATTTTCCCAGCTTGTCCATACTCATATATCGCAGCAGTATTTTCATATCATCCACCGGAATATGTGTATTGACCACCTGTTCAACTTCTTTTTGTGTTGCTTGTGGTCTGATTTCATAGAATACATTCATTCTCTGGATGTCCCTCATTGTGTACTTCTCCGGCTCTTTCCATTTCAGCCAATGAAGCGGAAACTTGAAGCATTCTTTCAGTTTTTTTCTTTGCCATCGGATGGCATATCGTGTTTCCTTTTCCAGTCCGTCATTTTTTTGTTTTACCAGCAGGCTGTATCCGGCTTTATCCAAAAATTCAATAACCGGATACATTGCAAAATTCATCAAGTATTTGATAGGATTTTTTTGTTTATCTAAATGTTCAAGAATATTTGCATATTCCATTCTGGTTCCCTTCAGTACATCTTCTATTCCATAAGGGCAAAAATAATATGCATTATCATATACATCTGTTCCCTTCCATTTTGTCCATGTTTTCAGGTCATACCGTTGACATGTATAATAGTAGTTTTCCTTGCTTTCTTTCTGCCACTTCGCACAATACGTCCCTCTGATGGCATAGCGGACTGTTTCTTTCAGCCACTTTTTCAGGTCCTTCCATTCACCGGAAGGATCTCTTAATACTCTCCACTGGCGGAAAAATACGGTTTCTCCGTCTGTTCCTTTCTGTGCCATGACCACATTTTCCACATTTTCGACTAAAAAATTACTATTATCTTCTTTTACGCACTGTACCAACCCGCCGCAGTTTGGACATCTTACTCTTGCACCTTGATAAAATTTTTCTGACCAAGGCTGTGCATAAACTTCTTCTTTGCAATCGTAGCAAAACCCCTCAATATTGCCTTTTTTATAGAGCAGCACATGATCTTCTGCCAGCACCACATTTCTGATGTATTCAAACAGCCCTTCCGGTATTTCTTCCGGACAAAGCATCCAGTCATCATCCTTGAATTTTTCCATGAAACTTCCCCCTTACAGAAAATCTTCCAGTGACAGTTTCAATGTTTTTTTCTTCGTTTCCGCAATATTTGCGGATTTCGGTTTTTCCGCTTCCATTGCTTCAATACCGAAATATTCTCTTGCCCACTTATAAACTTCTTCATCTGCAATCACAGCACAGTTGCTGACAGCTTTTTTCTTTGCATTAGCCGTAATTGTTTTCAGTGCCGCTTCCAGCGTCTTCCCTTCTTCCAGCACTTTGTCTGCGATTTCTTCCGTTGTGATACAATCAATCAGGTGTTCCCCCACTAATGCTCTGTACTGATCCTCTGGGTGCTTCTGGATATCGTTGTTCAGTTTTTCGATGGCATTTTCAATCTTTCCCATGGTATTCTCTCCTTTATGCTTTTTTCTTCTGTTCCTGCCGCTGCAGGCTTAACATTTTCTTTTCATACAGAACATCTGTGATCTGCCGTTTCACTCTTTCCGCTTCCTCCGGCGTCTTTTCGCAGTATGATACTGTTACCTTGTACTCTTTCGGCATATTCACACCCCCTGTATATTGGTATGTTTCCCTCTGTTTGTCCTATTCGCTTATTCAGCTCCCCCCGCTGTCCCAGCAGGTGCATATACTCTGGAATCCTGTGTGGTCTGATGGGGCGTCTAATTGGGTCTGTCTTGAATAACAGCACCATTGCCTTCCCGATCTTTGGATAGTTGTCGGTCATGTAATACCCCAGCAGCTCTCCACACCGGATTCTCTTTTTGATCATGTTGTGATATGGGTACATCATGTTTCCTTTCCGCTTCGGTCATGTGTCGGACGCACGGCTCGACCATGCGCCCTTTTGAGTATGTTAGTAAATAGGAGGAGTGATTCGGGCATACGCCCGACACATGACCGAAACCTTTCTTACTTCCAGAATATTTCTTCCAACTTCTCACTGATATTTCTCACTGTGCTTTTTATTTCATCCACTTTTTTCATTTCTGAAAATTTCATGCCATTCTGGATGTATGTTTTCGGGCAGTCTGTATCAATCCAGCCTACAATATTCCCGCCCTGTTCGATTTCATTTTCAATTCTTTTTTTGCCGATGGGCTTATCTGGGTCTTCAATCAAAATCTGTGCATTCCAATCACCCTCTTTGATTTTCTTCTGTATCATTACATATCGGTATTTCATTGTTTAACGTCCTCCCTATGCAATCTTTTCTCTTGCTTCTGACAGCTCTTTCTGGGCTGCCATGCCTTTGATGAAACCCAGAATAAATTCCTTTTCGCTGGTCTGCAGCATGATAAATCCTTTTGCCGCTTCCACTGCATCGTCTACAATGACTTTTGTTCTTTCATCCATTTTCTGATTATTCATATTGACACCCCTTTCTTCTAAATTCTGTTGACAGTATTCTTATTTGCTCCTATTCTGAAAGTACAGGCTGTTGCAGCAGCCAAGTACTTAATGAAAGGAGGAATCTCTATGACAACTCAAAACCCTGATTACGAAGGTTTCGATCGTATATCTGATGCGCAAAAAGCACATGATCTTGCCGTTGCCTATTCTGTATATGTGGCTACATCAAGTTCAGAATCATTCGATGTGCAGGATTTTTATCAAGATTACGAAAACGCTTATCCCGTTTTTCTGAAACTTGTTAAATCTCATCGGTAACCTCTATAAATAGCGAACGGTTTTTCTTTTTCAAATCGTTCGTTATTTTTTTTGATTTTCTGTTCTAAAAATGCAGGAAATGTTTCTGCATCCTCTACGTCAAATTCCAGTTCCTCCATTCTCTCCATAATTTCTTTTGCAAAGTCATCTTTTTTCATTTCTGTTGAAATGATAGATTTTCTTGCTGCTCCACTTCCTTTTTCCATATTGACACCCCTTTCTTTTTGCTTTTCTATGGCTATCATAAGCCAATAAAAAGCAAATGTCAATATAGTTTTGCTTTTTTGTGGCATTTTCTATTGATTTTTTATTTTTCTCGTGATATTCTTTTCTTAGTTGATGGACAGGAGGTGATATTTTGCAGGCATTAAATCAAAGATTGATTGAATTACGAAAAGATAAAAAACTTACTCAAGCTGAATTTGCATCAAAACTGAATTTATCACGTTCTGCAGTTTCAAATTATGAGTATGGAAAAACTGATGTTCCTGATAGAACTGTTAAAGACATTTGCCGTGTTTTTAACGTCAATGAAGAATGGCTCCGGACTGGTGTCGGTGATATGTATCGTCCTCCAATGGAAAAAGGGAATGAGTTGGTTGAACTGGTCGCCGATCTTGTTCAGACTGATGATGATTTTTCAAAGCAGTTTATCATCGAATACCTGAAATTAAGTGAGGATGAAAAAGAAGTCATCAAAAAGATAATGAGAAATGTGAAAGATTATTTGTGAGGGTGATTATATGGGACTTTTTGGTATTTTTGGAAGCAACAAATCGAAAGAACCTTCTTTCAATCCTTATGACGCTGTATTCATGCTTTATCAGGTCGGTAAACCATGGAATCAGCCTTATGTTCCATCCGTCCTAAAAAATTATTATTCTTCTGAACATAATTTTTCAAACACAACATACCAGCGTATTATATCTAATGGATGGATTCAGCCCTCTAGTAAGATTTCTGCTCTTGGCAGTTTGAAGCTTACTGAATTAAAAGATATTGCTGCACAATATGATATTCCAGTCAAAGGAAAAAAAGATGATATTGTGCATCTACTATCTGAAAATTTAACAGAGGACCTATTGGCTCCGATTTCTATTCCGACAGTTGCAGAATTATCTACAAAAGGAAAGGAACTTCTTTCCCAATATCCTTATCTTGAATTTATGAAAACACATAGGCAACGCATTTGTTGTGACTTATTTGTTTTCCACGAAAATTGGGTTGCTACCGTTTCTCAATTCCCAAGTTATTCATTCAGAGATTTGTTATTAGAATCTTTAGATTCTGAATGTTTTGACTTCTCTGATATTAGCCGTGTTGACCGTTATGATTACGATTCAGAAAGGGAATATGAAAAAGCACTTCGTGAATATGAGCGTGACTGGGAGAAAAGAGCCAAAGAGGATTATCGTGATGCTGTAAAATATATCAAAGAATATTTTAAACAAAACACTGCTAAGAATAAAAATTCTTCTGCTGTTGAATCTAAACCAAAAAGAGCCAGAAAAACAAAATCCGCATCTATATTTGAAAAGTCTGTCTTTGCATGTCTCTCCGATTTTATTGAATCTTCTGACTTATCTTCTTCCGAAGATTCAAACTGCATCACCGTTTTTTATAAGAAAGGTAATGCTAGACCTATTTGTAAACTTGTTAATAATGATTCAGAAAAATTATTGTTTATTTCTAATGATCATTCTGATTTTGATGAATATAAGATTTCATCCATTGATGATTTATCAGAACATCAACATCTTTTGATTGAATCACTTGTCAGATATTTGTAAAAAAAAAGCGGTCTTTCGACCGCTTTCTTCATAGCTAAAAATTTTTTACAAAATCATAAATGATCCACAGGAATTTCACGCTATGGATTTCTTGCAGTTTATTGATGATCTGTTCCCTTATTTTTTCTTCGTCACTCATTTCTGCGATTTCCCTCCCCGTGGATTTTCTATCTATTGACATTATAGAACGTATGTTCGTATTTTGCAACCCTTTTTCTAGTTTCTTTCAGAAATGGAGGTCTATCATGATTGCAATATATGCCAGACAATCCGTAGAAAAAAAGGATAGTATCAGCATCGAAAGCCAAATTGAATATGCAAAACATGAAGTATTTTCGGATGACTTCAAAATCTATCAGGACAGCGGATTTTCCGGTAAAAATACCAACCGCCCCGCATTCATGGAAATGATGCACGACATTGAAGCCGGACGCATCGAAAAGGTTGTTGTCTACCGTCTGGATAGAATCAGCCGCTCCATCGTAGACTTTGCCGACTTCATTGACGTGCTGGAAAATAACGGCATCTCCTTTGTTTCCGCCACAGAAAAGTTTGACACTTCCACTCCCATGGGACGTGCCATGCTTTATATCATTATTGTGTTTGCCCAGCTTGAACGGGAAACCATCGCTGAACGTGTCCGGGATAACTACTACGCCCGTGTTAAAAAAGGCGCTTGGGGCGGCGGTCCCGCTGCCTATGGCTTTGATCTGGTGCGTACCACGTTGGACGGAAAGAAAGCTACCATCTACCAGCCTAACGCCGATCTGGAAACAGTAGCCCGTATTTTTGAAGTGTATTCCCGCCCAAATACTAGTCTTTCCGATGTGCAAAAGGAGCTGATCCGGACAGGCTCCCTTTCTTCCGGTGGCGTCAATTTCGACAATGTAAAACTTTCCAGCATCTTGAAAAATCCCGCTTATGTACGGGCGGACATTGCCGTGTATAACTACTACAAAGCCCGTGGTGCTATCCTAGCAAATGAACCAGAAGATTTTGACGGCGTCCACGGCTGTATTTTGGTAGGCAAACGTGATGCCAGCGAAAGGAAATACAAAGATGTTTCCAATCATTTATTGGCTATTGGACACCATAAAGGCATTGTTGACAGCACCATGTTTTTATATTGCCAGGAAAAATTATCAAAGAATCGGCAGATAAAAAACACCGGAAAAGGAAAGCATTCCTGGTTGACTGGTTTGGTCAAATGCGGTCACTGCGGTTATGCTTTTTCCGTTCGATTCGGTCAAACAAAAGAAGGTCCTACCCCCTACTTTGTATGCTCTGGAAAATATCTCCATAAGTGCTGTGACGTAAAGCAGACACACCGTGTACGGGACGTGGAAGCCCATGTGCAGGCACGATTGATACAAGAGGTGGAATCATACCACCTTACACGAGAAAAGCGTGAAAACGCCGTTATCAAACAAAATCAGCAGAAAATCGCAGACATCGACAGCAAAATAGAAAATCTGATTTCTACTCTGGAAAATGTCAGCAGTATTTCCGCAGAATATATCAACCGCAGAATCGAAACCCTTCACCGGGAAAAACAGCTGCTCATTCATCAATATTCGGAAGCCTTGGCAGAATTCAATACAGCAGAGGTCATCCCCTTCACTGCGGATGACTGGGAAAATATGTCCTTTGAAGATCGCCGGGACATTGCCCATAATATGATTGACCGTGTCGTTTTAACAGAAGATGGTATTGATATTCGGTTCAAATAAAAAAGAGGAAAGCAATCGCTTTTCCTCTTTTCTTTTTGTTTCCTATGTATCCACATCCCACTGGATAGAATAATACCCATTTTCCTTTGCTGTTCGGATAACGTTATCATTGTATTCTCCAAATGGTGGGCGGAATAAATTCATGTCAATCCCCGTTAACTCTTTTACTGCCTCATGGCATCCCTGCAATTCCTGTGTAATTTGTTCTGACGATAAAGTGCTCATGTGGGGATGCGTTGCTGAGTGATTTCCTAAATCATGACCTGCGGCAGCAATTTTTTCCACCTCTTCTGGATATTTATCCACCCAATACCCACAAAGGAAAAAAGTTGCCGTCACATCATTGTCGTCTAAAATCTGTAGCAACTCATCTGTATCGTCCGCACCCCATGCAGCATCAAAACTGATTGCCACCTTTTTTTCATCTGTCTGCACACAGTAAATGGGTAATTCCCGTTTTGTCTGTGCCGTCAGCACCGCTGAAGTGTATTCTGCCACAGGCGGTAGAAAATGCGCACCTAAGCCAATGGCAGCCAATACTGATACACCTAAAATGACATACTTCTTCTTCAAATGAATCGCACGGAAAAATTGCATAATCTTCCCTCCGTTTTTGTTCTATCCTATGCAAAAAACAATTTTTCTATGATAAAAACGGACAAGTATTGGGAAAAGAAGACATTTTCTCCATGTCTTTTTCATGATATTTATTTCTCGAATTTTTTCAGATTATAGGAAAAATGTTCCATATCTTCTGGCAAAATCAAAGACTTTTTGCTGTCAGCTTCTGTAATGGGACGAATGGGTCTGCAGGGATTTCCGTAAGCCAGATAATTATCAGGGATATCCTTTGTAACTACGCTTCCTGCACCAATGACAACATTATTCCCAATATGCACACCGCCAATGACAACGGTATTGCAGGCGATCCACACATTATCCCCAATGTGAATCTCATCGGCATATTCCGCCATAGTGGTTTTTCCCTCATCATCCAGTCCCATTCTTTCCTGGGCAATCAGTGGATGGGACGTTGCCATCAGGGAAACATTGGGACCAAAGCATACATTATCCCCAATATAAATCCGTGCGTCGTCCATGACTGTCAGATTAAAATTGGCAAAAAAGTTCTCTCCAATAAACGTATGAGAGCCATAATTGAACTGGATAGGTCCCTGAAAATAGTACACCTTCCCAATTTTTCCAATGAACTCCTGAATGATGGGACTTCTTTCAGGATCATATTCATCCATGGTATTATATTTCTGACAGGCAATATGGGCTTTATGCTTAATGTCCTTTAATTCCTGTTTTCTTGGGTCAAACATCTTTCCGGCATAAATTTTTTCTTCTTCTGTCATCATAAACACCTTCCTTTCCCATTTTCTATTTCCTATTTTAGCACTGCTTTTTTCAAAATACCAGCCCTCTGATCTTCCCCATTGCTTGACAATTCATCCTCATTGTGCTTGAATAAATACAATGAAAAGTCCAGCGGTGATATGTCAAGATAAAAACAATATTGAAAGATATACTTTCAGCTATGTTTCAAAAAGACAAAAACACCCACCTAAGCCCTGCAAATCGTATTTTTGAAAAATGAGCAGGGTTAGTGTATCGGCAGATAGAAAAATCTATTCTGCCGGACGATATAAACGATTGTCTTTGAGCAGTGCAAAGACTAACCGCACAAATTTACGAGCAGTTAATGCGAGGGCACGTTTGTGTTGAAATCTATTTACTTCTTTATATTTGATGTGGTAAAAGCGGTTGTATTCCTTGTCGCATCTTACAAGAGAAAATGCTGCTTCACACAGATAATACTTTAAGAATCGGTTGCCGGAATGAATCATTCTTGTTGTCTGGGCTTCAAAGTCGCCTGATTGGTGCTGCTGCCATGCAAGACCTGCATATTTAGCAAGGGCAGCCTGATTTTGAAAACGGTTGATGTCTCCGATCTCAGCCATAATTCCAGCAGAAAGTACCGGACCAATACCGGGAATGGATATCAAAACATTGGGCAAAAGTTCCATTTGCTTCGTGATAGCTTTATCAAATGCTTTGATTTGGGATTCCAATGCTCTGATTGATGTTATGGAGATAGCAAGCACCTGATTTACAGAATCATTCACGGTTTTAGGCAAACGATAGGAGCTTCTGGCAGCTTTCTGGAGGGCTTTGGCTACTGCATCCGGATCAGGGAAACGGTTCTTCCCTTTTTCCATAATAAATGCAGTCAGTTCTTGTAAGTCCATCTTTGCCAGTGTTTCTGCGGATTCAAATTTTTCGTAGACAGCAAGGGCGGTGGTGCTGAAGGTATCGGAAAATACCTTTTCCTGCGTCATGGTAG
>NZ_JADCKK010000022.1:0-40099 GCF_014982935.1 Anaerotignum lactatifermentans
CGTTCACGGGTGAAAAAGTAAAAGGGAACAAATAAAAATAGCCGCCAAGGGCGGCAGTTGAGAAAGTAGAGCACTTGGCGGACTTTCAATGCGCTTGCAAGCGCAGCTGGTAATAGCCCCTTCTAGGAGCAGAGCAAACCACCGGCTAAGCCGGTGGTCCTGATTTTTCCATCTTTCATTTTTTAACTGCGTACTTCTTGGGAGCGTTTCTCCAAAATCTCCGCAATTTTTGTTTCGTCCACATCCCATACCTTCTGGAAAGGCAGTGGCTCCCGCCGTTCCACCATGGGTTTTTCCAGCCACATAAGCCCCAGCCATTTGCCATGCTTGAAGGCACAGCGAGGAAATACTGCCGTTTCCACAAAACCAAGGCTAGTGTGAAGCACATAGCTGGCACGGTTGGTGGCTTCGATACAGCCATAGACCTTTTCCACATTCTGGAGGCGCAGAATATCCATCAACGCCCGGTAAAAGGCTTTGCCCAATCCTTTTTTCTGGAAAGCAGGCGCCAGATACACAGAAAGCTCTGCTCCCCACTGGGAAGCCGCCCGCACCATGAACTGATGGGCATAGGCATAACCGCCGATAACGCCATCTTCCTCATAGACCAGATAAGGATATTTCTCCAGAATCTCCTCAATTCTGCCGGCAAATTCCACTTCTGTAGGCACCACATATTCAAAGGTAACATTGGTATGTTCGATATAAGGGGCATAAATATCCAAAATCGCTTTGGTATCTGCCGCCGTTGCCATTCTGATTTTTCCCATAGATTATCCTTTCAGAACCTGTTTATTTTTCATGATATAATCCGCCCCGGACACAATGGTAAAGAATACTGCCAGACCCACCAGAATATTTTCGATCATGGGCATTGCCGCAAAAGGCAGATGCAGCAGAACCAGAATAATCATAATCATCTGTGTGGTTGTCTTGATCTTGCCCCACCAGCTTGCCGCCATGACAATATTGGCTTCCATGGCAAGGGTACGGAACCCGGTAATGGCAAATTCTCTTGCCAGAATCACGATAACCACCCATGCAGGCAGGTCTTCCATTGCCACCATGGATACCAGCGCGGACATCACCAGCAGTTTATCCGCCAGAGGGTCCATAAATTTCCCAAAGTTACTTACCAGATTATACTTTCTTGCAATATGTCCGTCCAAAAAGTCCGTCAGGGATGCCACAATGAAAATCGCTGTTGCAATATAACGATTCATAGGCTCATCCATGAGGAACAGCACCAACAGGAATACGGGAATGAGAATCACCC
The DNA here is from genome assembly GCF_014982935.1 of Anaerotignum lactatifermentans. Classification (NCBI taxonomy): domain Bacteria; kingdom Bacillati; phylum Bacillota; class Clostridia; order Lachnospirales; family Anaerotignaceae; genus Anaerotignum; species Anaerotignum lactatifermentans. The sequence continues at coordinate 1,277 of NZ_JADCKK010000022.1, forward strand.
GCATGGTTGTCAGCTTATTCGGTAAATTCATCTGCATAAACGACATCTCCCATCAAATCATAGTCCCCGGCTTCTTTGATTTTCACGGAAACGAAGTCCCCGGAATAGGCTTCTTCCTCTGCATGAAAAAATACCATGCCATCAATATCCGGCGCATCCCAACGGGTACGACCGCAGTATACATTTTCTTCCGGCAGTTTGCCTTCCACCAATACTTCCAGTGTCTTGCCCACTTCCTGCTGACACAGGGAAGCGGCAATGTTTTTCTGGATGTCCATGATGATTCTCTGACGTTCTTCTTTCACTTCATCATCAATCTGGTTTTCCATTTTTGCTGCAGGGGTGCCTTCTTCCTGAGAGTAGCAGAATACACCCAGACGGTCAAAGCGCATTTCTTCCACAAATTTCTGCAAATCCGCGAATTCTTCCTCCGTTTCTCCAGGGAAGCCCACAATCAGTGTGGTACGGATGGCAATATCCGGCATCGCATCACGAAGTTTCTTCACAGTCTGGCGAATGAGTTCCTGACTGCTCTTTCTGCCCATGCGTTTCAGCACGGTATCACATCCATGCTGGATAGGCATGTCGATATAATGACAGATTTTTTCATTTTTCGCCATAACGTCGATGGTTTCCTGTGTCAGTGTTTCGGGATAACAGTACAGCAGACGAATCCACTGGATCCCTTCCACTGCCGCCAGTTTTTCCAGCAGTTCATGAAGTTTCGGTTCACCGTAAAGATCTCTGCCGTAAATGGAAGTATCCTGTGCCACAATGACCAGTTCCTTTACACCCTGTTTTGCCAAAATTTCTGCTTCTTCCACCAGACTTTCCATGGTACGGCTTCTGTGTTTGCCGCGCATTTTGGGAATGACACAGTAAGTGCAGTGGTTGTCACAGCCTTCGGAAATTTTCAGATAAGCGAAATAAGGCGCTGTGGAAAGGACACGCAGTTTGCCGTTTTCGTTCTTCATGGGCTTGTTGATGTCTTCCAGACATTTGAAGGTATGTTCGCCTCCCAGAATTCTGTCAGCGGCATCTGCCACTTCTTCGTAAGCGGCAGTACCCAAGATAGCGTCTACTTCAGGAATCTCATCAAAAAATTCCGCTTCGTAACGCTGTCCCAAGCAGCCTGCCACAATCAGACCTTTGCACTTGCCTTCTGTTTTATATTTGGCCATTTCCAGAATGGTTTCAATGCTTTCTTCCAGCGCGTCCCGGATGAAACAGCAGGTATTGACCACAATGATGTCTGCCTCCGCTTCGTCCGCTACTGCCTGATATCCTCTCTCCTGCAACAAACCCAGCATGACTTCACTGTCTACGCGGTTTTTGTCACAGCCCAAAGAGGTAAATGCTACCGTTCCTTTCATTGGTTTCCTCCTTAAACATCGATTCTCATAAAGGAAGCGGAACAACAGCAAATTCCTCTTAAGAAAACATTGTTTTTTCTTTATTTTCTTAAGAGGAATTGCGATGGCTTTCTTCAGAAGAAAACATACAAAATACAATCTTAGCAAAAATAAGAAAGCCGGAACCCTCTGCATGATAAGGTTTTCAGCTTTCTTTGTTTTCTTATGAAGATGCCCTTAAACTCTGCTCCGCTTCTTTGTCTATCCTATGAGTATACTATACTTTTTGCAAAAAATCTATGTTTTCCGCTGAATTTGTGTATTTTTCCAGCAAAGACAACATTTTCATAAAAAAGAATATCATCCACGTTTTTACACGTCAATGATATTCCCATTTTTACAGTCCGTTTTGCAGTTTTGCTGCTGTGATACAGTTTTTCATGAGCATGGCAACAGTCATGAGTCCTACGCCGCCGGGCACAGGAGAAACTGCGCCAGCCACTTCGCAAACGTCGTCAAAATCTACGTCGCCGCAAAGCTTGCCGTTTTCATTGCGATTCATGCCAACGTCAATGACAACAGCCCCTTCTTTCACCATATCTTTGGTGACAGTATGAAGCTTGCCCACTGCGCTCACCAGAATATCCGCTTCTTTGCAGATACCTTTCAAATCTTTTGTTTTGGAATGGCAGATGGTAACCGTGCCGTTTTTCTGCAAAAGCAGCATAGCGGTGGGTTTGCCTACGTTATGGCTCCGTCCAATGACAACACAGCGTTTGCCTTCGATGGTATGACCGCTGCGTTCGATCAGTTCCAGCACACCAGCAGGGGTGCAGGGCAAAAATCCCTTCTGACCTGTGTGCAGCAAGCCCACATTCAAAGGATGGAAACAGTCCACGTCTTTTTTGGGGTCTACAGCCAGAATCACTTTTTCCTCATCAATCTGAGGAGGCAAAGGCAGCTGTACCAATACTCCATGGACGCTATTGTCCATATTCAGCTGTTCCACCAGTGCCAGCAGGTCTTTTTCTTCTGTATCTTCCGGCAGTTCATAAGAACGGGAGAGGATACCCACTTTTTCACAAGCCTTTTTCTTATTATTCACATATACCATGGAAGCGGGATCGTTGCCCACCAAAACCACAGCAAGGCAGGGGGTAATCCCCTGCCGCTGTAACTTTTGTGCTTCCAAGGCAGCTTCTTCTTTGATCTGATCGGAAATCGCTTTTCCGTCGATGCGTTGTGCCTTCATAGCATAACTCCTTTATAGTTTGATTAATTAGAACAGACCAACAATGTTGCCGTCAGCGTCAATGTCGATGTTCAGTGCCGCAGGTTTTTTAGGCAGACCGGGCATTGTCATAACATCGCCCAGCAGTGCAACGATAAAGCCTGCACCAGCAGAAATGCGGATTTCTTTTACAGTTACTTCAAAGCCTTCGGGGCGACCCAGTACCTTGGGATCGTCAGACAGGGAGTACTGTGTTTTTGCGATACATACAGGGAAATGTTCAAAGCCCAGTTTTTCGATCTGTGCCAGTGTTTTCTTTGCTGCTGCTGTGAAGCTTACATGACCTGCGCCATAGATTTCCTTACATACTTTATTGATCTTTTCTTCGATGGACAGATTATCTTCGTACAGTACATGGAAATTACTTTCTTTTGTTTCCAGTGTTTCCAGAACTTTTTCAGCCAGTGCTTTACCACCTTCGCCGCCGTCAGCCCATACTTTTGCTACTGCGAATGTTGCGCCCATTTTTTCGCAGCGTTCTTTCACATAAGCCACTTCCGCGTCTGTATCCGCTACAAAGTGGTTCAGTGTAACCACAACAGGTACGCCGTATTTCTGGATATTTTCAATGTGTTTTTCCAGGTTTACAAAACCTTTTGCCAGTGCGTCCAGATTTTCGTTGCTCAAATCTGCTTTGGGAACGCCGCCATTATATTTCAATGCACGAACAGTTGCAACCAGTACAACTGCGTCAGGTTTCAGACCAGCTTTTCTGCATTTGATATCGAAGAATTTTTCTGCACCCAGGTCAGCGCCGAAGCCTGCTTCTGTTACCACATAGTCAGCCAGTTTCATAGCAAATTTTGTTGCGCGCACACTGTTGCAGCCGTGAGCGATGTTTGCGAAGGGACCGCCGTGGATGAAAGCGGGTGTGTGTTCCAATGTCTGTACCAGGTTGGGCTGCAGCGCATCTTTCAGCAGTACAGTCATGGCGCCGTCTGCGCCAATCTGTTTTGCTGTAACAGGTTCATCGTCATAAGTATAGCCAACGATGATTTTGCCCAGCATTTCTTTCAGGTCATGCAGGTCGTTTGCCAGACAGAAGATTGCCATGATTTCAGAAGCAACGGTGATCTGGAAGCTGTCTTCTCTGGGAACGCCGTTTACTTTGCCGCCCAGACCGGAAATCACATGACGAAGCTGTCTGTCATTCAGGTCCACAACTCTTTTCCAAGCGATTTTTCTGGGGTCGATGTTCAGTTCATTGCCCTGCTGGATATGGTTGTCCACCATGGAAGCCAACAGGTTGTTTGCTGTTGTGATGGCGTGCAGGTCACCTGTAAAATGCAGGTTGATGTCTTCCATAGGCACTACCTGTGCATAGCCGCCGCCGGCTGCGCCGCCTTTCACACCCATGCAGGGACCCAGAGAGGGTTCTCTCAGGCATGTCAGGGCGTTTTTGCCCATTTTCTGCAGGGCCTGTGTCAGACCGATGGTAACGGTTGTTTTGCCTTCCCCAGCAGGTGTAGGGTTTACAGCTGTTACCAGAATCAGTTTTGCGTCGGGTCTGTCTTTGATCTGATTATAATATTTATCACTTACTTTGGCTTTATACTTGCCATAACATTCCACATATTCTTCGGGGATGCCAGCTTTCGCCGCAATGGCGGTAATGGGTTCCATGGTGCATTCCTGTGCAATCTGCAAATCTGTTTTCATCTTCAAAAACTCCTCTCTCCGATTCCAATATGTCCTTGCGCTTGCCTGTCCTACTTTGAAAAAAAGCCGACAGTCCAAGCGTAATCGCCCAGACGGTCGGCATCAATTCTGTCATACTCCATGTGGTTACTCCACTTCCGTCAGTCATATGACTCTACCAAAATGGTACTATATGAGACGAAATTTGTCAATGTGCAACCTGTATGAAATCCATATTCTTTTATGCGTTTTCCTCTGTGGGGGACTGCATTTCCTCCCACTGCGCTCTGGTGATGAGGACTTTTCTTGGTTTGCTGCCTTCTTCGGGTCCAACCAGTCCCCTTCTTTCCAGTTCGTCCATGAGTCTTGCCGCACGGTTATAACCAATGCGGAACTGACGCTGAAGCATGGAAACAGAAGCCTTTTCTTTTTCCAGAATCAAATCCACTGCCTGTTCAAAAAACTCGTCTGTTTCCTCACTGGGACCGCTGGCAGTTTTTGCCACTGCTGTAATCTGATCCACCATTTCCTGTGTATATCCAGGGCGGCTGCTTTTCCGCAGGAAGTCCACAATCTGTTCCACTTCTTTATCCGTTACAAAAGCCCCCTGAATACGAGAAGGTTTTGCCTGACCGGAAGGATAGAACAGCATGTCCCCCTTGCCCAGCAGTTTTTCCGCGCCGACCATATCCAAAATGGTACGGGAGTCTATGCCGGAGGAAACGGCAAATGCCAGACGGGAAGGAATATTGGCTTTGATAACACCAGTGATAACGTCTACGGAAGGACGCTGTGTGGCAATAATCAAATGCATCCCTGCCGCACGTGCCATCTGTGCCAGACGGCAGATGGAATCCTCTACTTCGCCGGGTGCTGCCATCATCAAGTCTGCCAATTCATCGATGATGATAACAATCTGTGGCATTTTTGCTTCCGGTTCGCCTTTTTCTTCCTTCATGGCATTGAAGCCTTTGATGTCACGGACACCGCATGCCGCAAAGTCATTGTATCTTTCCAGCATTTCTCTCACTGCCCAGTTCAGTGCCGCCGACGCTTTTTTCGGGTCGGTAACAACGGGAATGAGCAAATGAGGAATACCGTTATATACACTCAGTTCTACCACTTTCGGGTCAACCAAAAGGAGTTTGACTTCTTTCGGGTCTGCCTTATACAAAATACTTGTAATCAGTGTATTGATGCAGACACTCTTACCACTGCCTGTTGCGCCGGCAATGAGCAAGTGAGGCATTTTCGCAATGTCTGTGACAATGGGATTGCCTGTAATGTCTTCCCCTAAAGCAAAAGCCAATTTGGAGGGATGTTTGCGGAAAGCATCACTTTCCAGCACTGTCCGCAGATATACGGACTTGGTTTCTTTATTTGGCACTTCAATGCCTACTGCCGCTTTACCGGGAATAGGCGCTTCAATACGAATGCCGCTGGCAGCCAGATTCAGGGCAATGTCGTCTGCCAGATTGACAATCTTGCTGACCTTGACCCCCTGACTGGGAGAAACTTCATATCGTGTAACAGTGGGACCTGCGCTGACATTGATGACGCGGGCTTCTACGCCGAAACTTTTCAGTGTCATTTCCAGTTTTCTGCCGTTTTTCTGCTGTTCCAGAATACCTGAACCACTGCTATTGCCGGGGTCACGTCCTAACAGGCTGATAGGCGGGAACACATAAGGCTTTTCTGCCGGTTCCGCAGGGGCAGCTGCTGGCTGCTGTGCTGTTTCTTTCTGGGCTTCCGGTTTTGCAGGCTCTGCCGCAGGTACGTCTGTTGGCATTTCTTCTGCCACAGGCTGTACTTCTTCCACTGGCATTTCTTCTTCTGCCATAGGTTCTTCCACTTCCAGCATGTCCATTTCTTGAGATGCTGTTTCTTCTGCATCTTCCAAATCCGCGAAATGGAAGTCTGTTTTTTCTTCTGCTGCCCGCATGGCTTCCGCCGCAAGGGCTGCCGCTTGAGATTCCATATCCCATGCTTCTTCGGGCGTTTCTCCTGCCATATTTTCTGCGGTATTATCTTCGCCGAAGATTTTTTCGTATACAGCTTCTTCCTCTGTCATTTCCACAGGTTCCTGTTTTTTGGCAACTTCTTTCAGTGGTTCTACCACCTTAAAGCGTTCCGTGGATTGAGGCGGCATCTGTGTGCCCTGCTCCAGCTCATCCACCTGCAATTTCCCGCCAAATACCACATTGAAGTCCCGTTTTGGTTCTTCCATGGGCATTTCGTTTTCTTTGACAAAGTCATAAATAGGTTCCCGTTTTTTCACGCTGTAATCCTGCTTTTTCTGACGGAAAACCGTTTCTTTGACTTCGGGATGCTCTGTGGCTTCCACTTCATGAAGCTCAATGTTGAAATCTTCTTTATTCATCACACGGCGACGCTTTGCTTCCTGTTTTTCCAGTCGTGCCGCTTCCATTTTTTCTTCCTGACGGATGCGGTCAGCCTTATTTTTGATTTTTTCATTGCGCACCTGTCTTCTGACTTTCTGATGGTCTGCCAGTGTCCCCATAGCACCAAAGAAAGAACGTCCTGTTGCCAGAATAATGGAAATCACCAGCATCGCCAGTAGAACAATGACGCTGCCCAATGCATCCAGCAGTCCAAACAGACCGCCGCCAAAGAGTCCGCCAATCAAACCGCCGTTGGTCAAAGAACCGCTGTCAAATAGCTCCATGGCTTTTTTCGCAAATCCAAGATCACCGGAAACATTCAGAGGATGGAACAGATACGCCGCTGATGCCACAGTCAGCAGGAATAATGCGCCGCCAAAGGCACGCACCAAAGGCCATTTCCGTTCTTCTGACATAAGCATCCAGATGCAGTAAATGATGACCAACACCGGCAGCAATACGCCGCTGATGCCTAACAGCCCTTGAAAAAGTCCCCCGATTACCTGACCAACAACCCCCATTTTACTGGTGATCTGGCTGATGAACACCACCGCCGAGATGACGATGATAACGATCAGTATCACTTCGTCTAAGATACTGTCACCAAAACGTTCTCTGCTTTCCGGCATACGGGTAGTTTCCCGCTTGGGTGCAGATTTTGTATTTTTTGTCGTATTCGCTTTTTTTGCAGTTGTTTTCGCGGCAGTTGTTTTTGTGCTTTTGCTGCCCGTTTTCTTCACCGCAGGGGATTTCGTCGTCTTTCGCCCCGTGCTGCTCCCTTTTGCTGCCAAAGCTTTTCACCTCTGTTCTCAAGAAATCACTAATAAAATATTATACAATAAAAATAATCTGCTGGCAAACGAAAACCACTGATTTCATGCAAAAAAACTGACCCGCTTTCTGTCGTAAAAATCAGATACAGGTCAGTTTTTGATGTTCTTTGTTGGCGGGAATGCTCAGTCCATTTTCACCACTTCAATATCCGCTTCTTCCAGAATCTTTCTGGACAGTTCATCGGGATATTCCCCTTTGTGCACAACGCGTTTGATACCAGCATTGATGAGCATTTTCGCACAAATGACGCAGGGCTGCAATGTGATATAAATGGTCGCGCCTTCTGTGGAAATACCCAGTTTTGCCGCCTGAATGATAGCATTCTGCTCCGCGTGGAGGGCACGACAAAGTTCATGGCGTTCGCCGGAGGGAATGCCTAGACGCTGACGTTCGCAGCCGCCCATTTCCGTGCAGTGCTTCAGTCCTGCAGGAGCGCCGTTATACCCTGTTGTAATGATACGGTTATCCTTGACAATGACTGCCCCTACCTGTCTGCGCAGGCATGTGGCTCTGGTCTTAACAATCTCCGCAATCTCCATAAAATATTCGTCCCAACTTGCTCTCACAATCGTTTCTCCCTTCCGTTTCTCTCGCAAAAATCCTACCACAAAGATAGCATATACACCTATCATTGTCAAACGAAATCCCCTCTGTTGTACTGAAAAAAGGAAGGATTTTCCAACAAAGGAGGGCTGGCTATGGAAAATATCAAAACATGGGCAAACACCCATTCATGGGTAAAAATTGCAGTCTATCTACTGACATTTCTTTTTCCCGCTCTGGCTTTTGCCCAATTCTATCTGCCCTCGCAGTCACCCATAAATCCATATCCCTTGATGTGGATTGGTTTTTACAGCTGTCTGTTCTTTTGCTGGGCATATAAGGGCTTTTTGCTCAAAGTTCCTTCTGTTCTGGCAAACCTGTTTTTCATGGGATTTCTGATTTTCGGTTCGCTTATGGGCGGACTTCATGGGATACTGCTTTTTGTGCGTTGTCTTTGCGTCCCTGTATTACCTTTATTTTTCTTATTTTAAAAAGCATTGGTAAAGCAGATTTCCCTTAAGACAGACATTGTTGTTCTTTTCTTTAATTTCTCAAGAGAAATTGCAGCGGATGTCTTCAGAAGAAAATATATCAGATAAATCTCAACAAAAATAAAAACGCTGGAATCAAAAGATTCCAGCGTTTTTTGTTTTCTTATGAAGCAGCCCATATAACCGAAGCTTTTGTTTTAAAAATATTCCAGATCAGATGATCAGGTTCATTTTCTTTGCTTCGAATTCCAGTTCTTCGCGGAACTGAGGCGCAGCCAGGGAAATGATCATTTTTGCTCTCTGGCTAGCTGTCTGACCTTTCAGACGAACGATACCGTTTTCTGTTACCAGGAAGTCCACTTCGTTTCTAGGTGTTGTAACGATGGAACCAGGTGTCAAAATAGGTTTGATTTTGGAGATGGTGCCGCCTTTTGTGGTGGAAAGCATTGCGATGAAGCCTTTGCCGCCTTTAGACATGTTTGCACCTCTTACGAAGTCCAGCTGACCGCCGGAACCGCTGTAATGTTTGGTACCGATGGATTCGGAGCAAACCTGACCAAACAGGTCAACTTCGATACAAGAGTTAACGGATACGAAGTTATCATGCTGTGCAATCACAGCAGGGTTGTTGATATAGCTTACAGGATACATTTCGAAAGCCGGGTTGTCATCCATGAAGTCGTACATTTTCTTGGAACCCCAAGCCAGAGTTGCAACAGTTTTGCCAACGTGGATAGGTTTTTTCATGTTGGTTACTGCGCCGCATTCCAGCAGGTCAACCATACTGTCTGTGAACATTTCTGTGTGCAGACCCAAATCTTTTTTGTCTTTCAGCAGAACACCAACAGCGTTGGGGATACCGCCAATACCCAGCTGCAGAGTTGCGCCGTCACAAACTTCGTCAGCGATCATCTGACCGATTTTCTTATCATCATCGGACAGAGGAGGGTTGTTCAGAACCAGCAGAGGTCTGGAGGATTCGCACAGAGCGGTTACCTGAGAGATATGAATCAGGCAGTCACCCATAACACGAGGCATCTGATCGTTTACATCCAGCAGGATGATGTCAGCTTTTTCACGCATTGCTACAACTTCTGCGCCAGCCATAGGGCAGCTGAAGTAACCATGCTTGTCCATAGGAGAAACTTCTGCGTAGAAAACATTCAGTCTGGGCTGAACATCTCTCCAGTAACCGGGGATAGTGCTGTAGTTACAAGGAATATAAGTATGGATACCTTCCTGGATGCCTTTTCTGCCAGGAGCGCCTGTGAACCAGGATACATATTCATACTTGCCTTTCAGTTCGGGTTTCATGAAGGGACCGCCTTTTACGGACAGTGTTGCGTGGTGTACAACACCTGTCAGTTCGCCTCTCATTGCTCTTGCTGCAACCGCTTCACAAATAGCGGTAGGTTCTTCCAAACCTGTGGGACATGCGCAAACGTCACCGGATTTTACATACATGGCAACTTCTTCGGGGGATTTGCGTTTTGCCTGATACATTTCCTGGAATTTGTTCATATTCTCTCACCTTTCTTCATTTATTTGATTAAAAATCAGCATACTGCCAATGCGTTTCTTCTAATGCATACAATATACGTAATATTATTTTATATTTTACCATAGCCATAGGCAAAAAGTAAAGAATTGTCCATCATGTTTCTGATTATATACAATCATACCACATTTTTCAGTAATTTTTCCATGCAATTTTTCATAGAATACCGAAAATTCAACATTTACATATGTCATACAACTTTTCTTTCATGCGATTATCCAGCCATATCTTTCCTGTATTCAAGTTCCTTGTTCTTATCTTTGTACGACATGAAAAATGGGCACAAAAAAAGACTGTATTCATAAAGAATACAGTCTTTCTTACTTACAGATTAAACCAGATATTTCTGTACTTCCGCAGGAAGTAAATCCTGTTTGCGGCTGATGATCATAATCATATCTGTTTCAGCTTCAGCAGAAGTCTTTTCCAGTTCTTCGATGAACTTCACGAAATCCGCATCACTAACTTTGTCTACAATATGATTCAGACCGTCAATATAGATTTTTTCAATATCGCTATTCTGAGAAAGGATACCACAAACAAATCCTCTGAAAACCTGAGGGTCTTCCATAATAAACTTCGGTGTGTCTACAAAACGAACACTATAATGCAGATCATACATACGGCTGTTGTCGTCGTCTACGAAAACAACGCTGCCATTTGCGCTTTTGCCTGCTTCATTTGCCATTGCAATGAGTTTCTTTGTTTTACCTTCACCTTTTTCGCCTGCAAGAATCTGAACCATCGCAATCTCCCCCTTCATGATGTTGGTGATATACCTTTTCGTATTTGTTAGATTGTGTTGCAGTAAAGCTAATGCTTTATGTTTATGATGTTATTATTCTCCCTTTACTGCAAAAACCCTCTTTTTTTCCTGCTAATTTTTCAAAACTATGTACATTTATTTAGTTTCAACAAGTCGATTCCGAAAAAACAAAACTAGATTCATGCATAATGTACAGGTTTATTTGTTCATCTTGCCCAAATCTTCTTTTGTATACCGGTATACATTACAGTGAATAGCGGAACGATACCGTTCATAGGTCTCCAAACTGATTCCCGCGGGCTTTGTCATCAGGCGCAGTGGCAAAGGTTCCTGTCCCTTACGCATAGGAGGCTGCATATAAGGATAGTCATTCCACACAAAACCATGACGTTCATAAAATCCAATGCGGCGGCGTGTCAGTGTATCCTCTGGCACTTCAACCTCCAGCACCACATTTTTTCCCTTCCAATGCAAAAATAAATCCAGCATCTTTCCGCCGAATCCATGGTTTCGCTTTTCCGGCAATGTCGCAAAATGTTCAATATACAGAAAATCATCAGCCAATTCCCATGCAGCAATTACGCCGCCGACCGTTCCGTCTTCGTCCTCTATGGCATACATATGGTACTTTTCATTTTCAATCAAGGCAAGCTGATCTTCCTTGGAACGTACCTCCGTTTCCGGAAAGCTCTGGGCAAGAATGGGATAAACTTTCTCAAAATCTTCCTTTGTCAATATTCTTTCAAACATTTTTTCTCCTCCTGTCAGCTTCTTGTGGCTATCAGGATATCACACCCTGTGCAGAAAAGCAACGATAGTCCCCCATCTTTTACGTTTTGTTTGCAAATGCCGCTGCCCTCTTTTCTTTTTTCTGTACTATGCTATACTGAAAAGCATAAGAAAGGATGTGATTCTTTGAGAAAAATCAAATACAGTATTCTTCTGGGGCTGTTGCTTCTGTTATGGAGCACCGTACCTGCTTTTGCGAGAGATGTGACCGTACAGCTGGACGGCAATGTACTTTCCTGCCTCCACGATCCTGTCATTGAAAATGACCGTGTGCTGGTTCCCATGCGGGACATCATGGAGCCTCTGGGCTATGAAGTGTTATGGAATGAAAAAGACTGTTCCATTGTGGCAAAAGATGCGGATACCAATATATATCTAACCATCAACAATGCTTATGCTACCGTCAATAATACACAAGTGGTATTAGACGCAGCTCCCCGCATCATTGATGATATCACTATGGTTCCTCTGCGTTTTGTGGCAGACTACAGCGGTGCTTCCGTCACTTGGGACCCCAAGACCTACACCGTATCCATTGAAAGAGGCGGCGCACCTTCCACACCGGAATATACCACCGCAGACTCTGTGGTTTATATCCAGACAAATAAAATCCAGGGAAGCGGCATCGTTCTGTCAGAAGACGTGCTCATTGCCACTAACTTCCATGTCATCGAAAACGCTTCCACTGCCCAGATTATATTCAATGACGGCACCATCTACGCAGGCGGCATCACCGTTGTGGGTCTTGACCCCCAGGCAGACATTGCCCTTCTGCAAATCGACAAACAGGGACTGCATCCCGTGACACCGTCTTATACCATCACAGCCGGAGAAAAAGTCACAGCCATTGGTTCTCCCAAAGGCAAACGCAATGTTTCCAGCACAGGTACTGTCAACGGATATACAGACGACATCATTTCCATGACTGCCCCCATTGCTCACGGCAGCAGCGGCGGCGGTTTGTTCAACGCAGCAGGACAGGTTATCGGCATGTGTTCTTCTTACAGCGAAAACCAGTATTTCGCTATTCCCATTGAAAAAGTTCTTGCAGTACACCGTACCATGAACCTGCCCATCAGCGGCATGAAGAATTATGTATATCAGCCATCCGCTCCCAGAAATATCACTTATACAACGGAAAATGGCTATACCTATTTCATTTGGGAACCTGTTTATGATGCGGATTACTACTATATTTATATTGCTTCCGAAGAAGGCGGCAATTATCAGCAGGTGAAAAACACCACACTGAACAATAATCAATGGTACTGGAATTATCCTCATGCATTTGGCATTTCCATGACAAATAACCAGGGATTCTATATTCGTATTACTACCGTGCGGGACGGCGTAGTCTGCGGCACCAGCAATCCCATTTATGTACCTGCAAAATAATATAGGAATTAAAAAACCGATGTTTTTCACATCGGTTTTTTTATATTCTGCATTTTACAAATAATACTTTCACTTCTGTATCCGTGTGGTTATAGAGCTTATGTTTTCTTCCCGGCAGGATACGGATGGTATCTTCTTCCCCCAACACAAAGACTTCCCCTTCCAAATCAATGGTCACTTCTCCCTGCAGCACATAAGCCACTTCCTCCTCTTGGGTATGCTGGGTATATCCATTGGATGTCCATGATTTCCCTTCCAGCGTCATGAGAAGCAATTCCAGATTGGCATGACAGGTATCACATGCCAGAACGTCATACATGGTTTGTCCCTGATACATGACAATGGTCTTACGCTGCTCTTTGCGCAATATCATTTCGGCGTTTTCCACCTTCTGTTCCACTAGTTCTGATACAGAAATGCCCATAGCCTCCGCCAACGTAGATAAAATACTCAAGGTAGGATTGCCAATATTCCGTTCCAACTGGCTGAGCAAAGCAGTACTCAAATTGGTCTGTTTGGCAAAATCCCGCAAAGTCAGTCCGTTTTTCCGTCGATATTCTGCAATTTTCTCGCCGATTCTGGTGTTTTTCATATCCCTCACCTCTCCGCTCATTGTACAGCACATCGTACATAATTTCAATATATTTAAATTTGTTAGATTTATTGTATCGCATAAGAATCCGTGTTATACTGGCACAAACGAAAGGAGGGACTGATATGTCCGCTAAACAGCAATCCATACTGGCGAATCTGGGTCTGCTTCTGGCTGCTGCCATTTGGGGCGGCGGTTTTCTGGCAGGAAAATTCGCATTGGCAGAATATGAGCCTTTTACCATACTGGCATTCCGCTTTTTAGGCTCCGCCCTTTGTCTGGGTCTGATTTTCTGCCGCAGTCTGCGGCACACCACAAAAAATGTTGCCAAAAAAGGGATGCTGTTAGGGATATTGCAGTTTGTGGGGCTTTCTGTCCAACTGGCTGGACTTGACCGCACCACCCCTGGAAAACAGTCTTTCCTTATTGCTTCTTATGTAATGTTTGTTCCTTTTCTGAGTTGTTTTCTGCTGCGGAAACGCATCAATGGCAGAGAACTGCTGGCAGCCCTTTTGACACTGGCAGGCATTGGCTGCATCAGCCTCAATGAAAGCCTGACCATTGGACTTGGTGAGGGGCTTTCTGTTGGGTTTGCCTTTCTCTTCGCTTTGCAAATTGTATTGGTAAGCATTTTTGCCAGAAACGAAGACCCTATCCGTCTGTCCTTTTTCCAGTTCCTGTCGGCAGGTCTTTTGGCTGCTGTGACTGCCCTGCTCACAGACGGCATCCCGCAGAGCTGTTCTCTGTTGACTTTGGGCAGCCTGTTATACCTCATTGTGCCAAACACCGTTCTGGCATTTACCATCCAGAATGTGGCACAGCGTTATACCTCAGAAACGGCAACTGCCATCCTGCTTTCTCTGGAATCCATGTTCGGATTTCTTTTCTCCGTATGGTTTCTCAAGGAGCCTGCCACTGCGAAAGTGGTGCTGGGCTGTATTCTGATATTTGCCGCTGTACTTCTTTCCAAAATAGATGCGGCGCAATTTTTGAAAAGACACAATATTGGGATTCCTACTCCAAAACAACCATAAAAAATCAGAAAGCTGAAACCCTCTGGTAAGGCTTTTAGCTTTCTTTGTTTTCTTATGAAGTTGCCTCGAAAGAGGTTGGGCTTCTCTATTAATCCTGCATTTCCTTTGTCACATCCGCTTCCTTTGCTTCCACAAAACGGATGAGGTCTTCGGGATTCAGTATAATCTGCTCCCCACGCATGCCTGCGCTGACTGCGATTTCATCAAACAAAATGGCAGTTTCATCAATAAAAGTCGGATATTTCTTTTTCATGCCAATGGGGGAACATCCGCCGCGGATATATCCTGTCAGCCCCAGCAGTTCCTTCACATGGGTCATTTCCAGTTTTTTATTGCCGGAAACAGCTGCCGCTTTTTTCAAATCCAATTCCATATCCACAGGAATACAAAAAACGAGGATTCCCGTTTTATCCCCCCTTGTCACAAGGGTTTTGAATACCTGTTCTGCCGGAATTCCCACCTGTTCCGCCGCATGAAGCCCTGACAGATTGCTTTCATCATATTCATAAGACGCTGTACGGTAGGAAATGCCTGCCACTTCCAGCTGCCGCATGGCGTTTGTCTTGACTGTATCACCACTTGCTTTCTTCAAATTCCTCACGTTCCTTTCTGATACAAAAACGGCAGTCCATACCTTCGGTACAGACCGCCGCCACAGCCTGAGGCTGTCAATCGTCCAGTAATATAAATCCATAATCCTGCCCGGTTCTGGCAGAAATAAAGTTATTGGCTTCGTAGTCGCTATTGACATGGGTAATCTGCCATACACCGTCGATCTTATAAGCCACATAACGGGAACCGTTTGTCAGTACCATATAGAAATACTGATCGGTACCACACTGATAATAAATCTGGCTTTCGTCGGTAATCAGACGCTTGGAAATCATGGTATTGACCAAGGACTGATCCCTGCGGACGATATAACTCTTCCATACAGCCAGGTTATAATCCGGCAAAAGTGACGGATTAAAGTCCGGAAGGGCACGGTTGATGCTGGTAACAGGGTAATATACATTCTGTAAGTTGGTATAAACCACTTCCCAGAAGTTATTGTCGTTGCGCAGTACATGCTGTTTCACATCCGCTGTATTTTTCTTGCTGGAGAATGTAACCACAGCATACTTATTATCTTTGCGGATTTCTCTAACGAAATAGTCTTCCAGACTGCCTTCATAAAGCCCTACAAAGTTCAAAATCCTGCCATATTCCGCTGAAGCAGAGGACAAACGCCCCATGGTTCCATGGTTCTGGTTATATCTTGCCAGCAGGCGGTTGTAACTTACAGAGGAAATCTGCCCTGCACGTCCTGCCGCAGATGCCAGCAAATAGGTGCCGTCAGACTGTTTGGAAGCGGCAAAGACGCAAAGATTCATGCTTTCCGCAGGCACTTCTGCCCCTTCATATTCCGCCAAGTCCCTGCCGTCTACCAACAGGATTTCATAGTCATCAGCAGACAAACCACTTTCCAGATACCCATTGCTTACCAGCGTATCTGTGGTGACTGTTTGTCCCGTATAATAAGCGTAAAGTTTGCCGTTTTTGCAGATCCAGCCCAGCTTTGTACCCAGATCGTTGTATGCACTCTGTCCCGCAGATGCCACAGACTTCAGGTTATTGAGCTGCATGGTGTTTTCACTCTGCCAGAAAGGCTTCGTATCCGCCACAGGTTCTCTTTTGGATGAACTGGAAACGGGTGTTTTCGGGCTTTCGTCTTCCGTATGTATGCTGGGAGCAATAATCCCAACTTCACTTTCTTCCGGCGCACCAATGGGAATATTTTCCTCTGCGGTCACTTCCTCATCCGGCGTTTCTGTTTCTATATTCTGTTGTGTATCCTGCACAGGAGGGTCTGCTTCCGGCGTTTCTTCCTGACTGCCAAAATTGCAGCCGCTTACCAGAAAAGCACAGATACCCGTCAGCAGGCAGACAGATCTGAATTTTTTATTGCTCACAATAATCATCCTTTTTGTCTACAATGGCTGCATAAACAGACTGCAGTTCTGCGTCATGCGCCTGCAAAATTGCAGACAGACGCTGTTCCATGGCTTCCGCTTCATCCACAAAAGGGAATGTCACAACCCAGACAGGATTCAAATGTCCTTCTTCTTCCGCCACGGTATCC
The DNA here is from genome assembly GCF_014982935.1 of Anaerotignum lactatifermentans. Taxonomy (NCBI): domain Bacteria; kingdom Bacillati; phylum Bacillota; class Clostridia; order Lachnospirales; family Anaerotignaceae; genus Anaerotignum; species Anaerotignum lactatifermentans. The sequence continues at coordinate 18,084 of NZ_JADCKK010000022.1, forward strand.
ACCACATCCTGCAGCGCATCCGCGTCATAGTAGTCAAAAATCGCGTCATATTCCCAGTCTTCCGCTTCTTTTTCGCAGCCCAGAGCCATATGCACCACAATACCGTCATCCGTTTCTTCTGCGTAGATGCGATCCAGCAGACTTTCTTTACCGCTTACAGTATAGCAGCCCAGCTCCTTTGTTAAAAAACCACTTTCTTTTTCCTTTAACATTAATACGATTGCAGCTTCTTCCATGGGATTCTCCTTCTTTTCATACTCATACTATTCCAGCAATTATACTACAAATTTTGTTTATTTGCAAGAAACCGACCATGCTTTACCCTCTGGAAAAGCCAGGAATTCCGCTTTCTTTGACCAATTTTAATGATATGACGAAAAAATTAAGAAATTGTTCCATCTTTCTTAAGAAAAACCAGTCTGATTTCTCCCAAAGAAACCGCTTTTTTCTTTTGATGACACACAAAAAATAAGAATGAAAATCCACATGGATTCTCATTCTTATGATATGATACTTTTTTCAGCCAAAAAGTGACCAGTCTTCCTCTGTTAAACCGGGCTGCATAGCCATATTCACCGCTTTTGCAATGATATCTGCCAGACGGTCTACCACAGCGTCCACTTCCTTTGGTGTCACAAACATGTTTTCCGCTGCGGGGGTCAAAAGCTCTGTAATCAGACCGTATTTGTCCTCCGATTCCATATCCATTAACATCTGATAAAAAGGAGAATGTTCCTCTGTCTGGCTCCGCATTTCCGTCAACATCCGATCCATGGTATCGTTCACCAATGTTGCCGCATCCACCACTGTAGGCACACCGATGGCAATGACAGGCACTCCTAATGTTTCCTCACTAAGCATTTTCCGCTTGTTGCCCACGCCTGCGCCGGGAGCCAGACCTGTATCAGAAAGCTGTATAGCGGCGTTGATGCGGCTGGTCTTTCTGGCTGCCAATGCGTCAATGGCAATGACCAGGTCAGGATGCATTTTTTCCACAATGCCTTTGACGATTTCCCCAGTTTCAATGCCTGTGATGCCCATAACACCGGGACTTACCGCCGCCACCGGACGGACTGTCTGCGCCATTTCCTCTGGCAAGGTGTCCCGCAAATGCCGTGTCACCAGTATCCGTGAAACCACTTTGGGTCCTAACGCATCAGGTGTGATATTCCAGTTGCCCAGCCCAACTACCAGAGCCGTCCCCTGTTTTTTGAGTTTCGCCAAATGCTGCAATTCCTTGGAAAGCACTGCCACAATGCTGCTGTGACTTTCCGGATCGTTTTCCTTCAGCTTTTGCGCCTCCAATGTAATATAACTGCCCACAGGCTTGCCCATGGTCTGGCTGCCTTGTTCTGTCAAAATATGGACACGGGTCAGTTCATAGTCTTTCGTATGACTGGTTTCCACCTGCACACCATCCGGTTCCCCCGCTTCCTCTCGCCCTTCCCGCGCTATTTCTCTGGCTTCAATTGCCAAATCTGTCCGTACTGTGAACTTTTCCGCCGTCTGTTTGTCTTTTTGTTCCATATTTTCACCGTCTTCCTGTATTTTCCCTTATTTTTTCCGCAGTTTTGAAATATATTCATTGACTTATGGGGAATCATCAGGTAGAATATATGGTGTTGAATTAACCACGGGCTATTTGCATGACAAAATACGCCCAACCGTGTCGGAGGAGTACCGTCCTCAAAGTGGTTAATATGTAGGAAAGAAAAAGCGATATTCCCCAAATATCGGACGAAGAAAAACCACAAAAAGAATTTTTAGGAGGAAAGCAAATTGGCTAATATCAAATCTGCAAAGAAAAGAATCAAAGTTATCAACAAAAAAACATTGAGAAATAAAATGATCAAATCTCAGGTTAAAACAGCAATGAAGAAAGTAATCGTAGCTGTAAACGCTGGTGACAAAGACGCTGCTGCTGTTGCACTGAAAGGCGCAACTTCCGCAATCGACAGAGCTTATATCAAAGGCATTTACCACAAAAATTCCGCAGCGAGAAAGAAATCCTCTCTGACAAAACTGGTAAACAGCTTATAATTTGAAAGCGACCCAAGAGGATACCCCATCAGGCGGTATCCTTTTTTCATGCTATTACGAAAGGAGATCACTGAATTGACAGAAATGACAGAAAGACAAAAACGTGTAGAAGAAAACCACAAGAAAGGCTATAACTGCGCACAAGCTGTTGCCTGCGCTTACAGCGATCTGTTTGGCGTAGACGAAAAAGAAGCATTCCGCGCTGTAGAATGCTTTGGTCGCGGCATGGGTGTTATGGGTACCTGTGGCGCTGTTTCCGCTATGGCATACCTGGTTGGACTGAAAGTTTCCGACGCAAATCTGGAAAACCCCAAAACAAAAGTTGACTGCTATGACACATTCAAAGCCATGAGCGAACTTTTCGCGAACAAAAACCAGTCCACCCTTTGCAGTGAACTGAAAGGTATGGGCACTGGTGTTGTACTGAGAAGCTGCCAGGGATGTATGGCAGACGCCGCAGAAATCGTTGAAAAACATCTGCTGCAGGAAAACAAATAATCTCATCCAAAAACAAAAAGCCGAAACTTCTTATTAATAAGGAAGATTCGGCTTTCTTTTTTTACTCAAATATCAGAAAAAGAGCTGGTTTTCTTTTCTATCTGCGCAGACTTTACTCAGTTTTTCTGTCAACATACCAATGGCTGCTTCCGGCAGGCTTCTTGCCTTCTGGGTACATACGCTGATACAGCCCATGCAGGATACGCAAAGGTCTTTATCTGTTGTTTTGGGATTGTCTTTGGGAATGGCACCCACAGGACAGTGTGTCACGCATTTGCCGCAGCCCTTGCAGGCATCGGATACCATAGGCACCAAACCACCGCCATGACGTTCCAGATAAGGTCTGTTACCGGGCAGTTCCGCACGTTTGGGTGTTCCTGTCAGCTTTTCTGCAATTTCTTTGCCAAATGCCTGAAGCTGTGTCTGATCTTCTGCGTTTGGTCTGCCTGCTCCAAACTGGTTCACAATGGAATGCTGTGTAACAGCGGCAACGCCTGCCACTACCACAAAGCCCTGTGCTTCCAAAGCATCCTGCAATTCTGCAAAGGTATCGTCAAAAGCACGGTTGCCATAAGTAACAACCGCTACTGCCGCTGTGCCATTGCCGTGGAGGTTTTTGATCCGTTCAAACGCTGTCAGAGGTACTCTGCCTCCAAAGGATGGTACACCGCAGACCAGAACATCTTCCGCATCCAGAGAAATTTCCGTACTTGCCGCAGACAAAGGTGTCAGATCCACTTCTTTTGCTACCTCACCCAATCCGCCAGCCACAGAACAAACGGCTGTTTTTGTGGTGCCGCAGGGGCTGAAATATACTGCTGTGATTTTTTTCATATCTTCTTCCTCTTTTCCTTTTCAAATTAATTTTATTATAAACCTTTTTTCTTCTCCCACAACCAAAACCCAATGATAAATGAATAGTATTTTCCTTGGTATTATGGTATGATAAGGATATATTGGCAACCTCTTTTGGGGTTCCAATGATACAAACATTTAATAGCACCCCCATCAAAAGGAGGGATTATATGGATTTTCAGGATATTATCATCAAAAAACGTGATAAACAGAAGCTGACGAAAGAAGAAATTTCTTTCTTTATTCAAGGCGTCACAGACGGCTCCCTGCCGGATTATCAGATTTCCGCCCTGCTTATGGCAATTCTGCTCAACGGCATGGATGCGGAAGAAACGGCACAGATGACCATGGAAATGGCACACTCCGGCGCATTGTTCGATTTGAGCAGTCTGCCCGGTTTCAAAGTGGATAAACACAGCACCGGCGGTGTAGGCGACACCACAACGCTGATTCTGGCACCTCTGGTAGCTTCTCTTGGTGTACCTGTGGTGAAAATGAGTGGTCGTGGTCTGGGCTTCTCCGGCGGCACCATTGACAAACTGGAATCCATCCCCGGTTTTCAGGTAGGCGTAACGGAAGAAGATGCGCTGACCTACGGCAAAACCAGCCATCTGGTACTCATGAGCCAGACGGACAACCTGACCCCTGCGGACAAAAAACTTTATGCTCTGCGGGATGTGACAGGTACTGTAGACAGCATTCCTCTCATTGCCGCCAGTATCATGTCCAAGAAAATCGCTGCCGGTGCAGACGGCATCGTTCTGGACGTAAAATGCGGCAGCGGCGCTTTCATGAAAACACAGAAAGACGCGGAAGCATTGGCACATATTATGGTAGAAATGGGACAACATGTAGGCAGAAAGGTCACTGCCATCATCAGCGGCATGGATCAGCCTCTTGGCATGTATATCGGCAATTCTCTGGAAGTTATGGAAGCCATGGAAGTCCTCAAAGGCAATGTAAAAGGCGACTTGCTGGAAGTTTCCCTGCTGCTTGGCGCACATATGCTCCTTTTGGCAGGACGCGTCCAGACAGAAGCCGAAGGCAAAGCCCTGTTGCAGCAGCAAATTGACAACGGCGCAGGCATTGCCAAATTCCGTGAACTGCTCATCCAGCAAGGCGGAAATCCTGCCATCATCGAGCAGCCTGACTTACTGCCCCTTTCCCCTTGTTCTCTGGAAGTCAGGGCGGAAAAAAGCGGTTATCTCACCCACATGGATACGGCAAAAATCGGGCGGGCATCTCAGGAAACCGGTGCAGGACGGGCTTTCAAGGAACAGCCTCTGGATTTCGGCGCAGGCATCATCACCAAAAAACGCCTTGGTGACTATGTGGAAGCAGGCGAAGTGCTGGCAGTCATTTATAGCGCCAAAGACGAAGCCTGTGCATCGGCGGCGGAAATTTTCCAGTCCGCACTGACCATCTCGGCAGAAAAAGCACCTCTGCCGCCGTTGGTTTTGAACATCATTTCGGCATAAAGCAAACATTTATATAGAGAAAGGAAGCGATTGATTTGAAAAGAGCAATTATTATTGTATTGGACAGTGTAGGGATTGGCGAACTGCCTGACGCAGCCGATTTCGGCGATGTAGGCAGCAATACCTTGGTAAATATCAAAAAAGCAAGACCCGAAACTTCCCTGCCCAACATGGCAGCGCTGGGTCTGGGCAACATTCAGGGGGAAGACATTCACCTGCTGGGCAAAGTGGACGCACCAAAAGGCGCATACTGTAAACTGGGCGAAAAATCCATCGGCAAAGACACCACCACAGGTCACTGGGAAATCGCTGGCGTTCTGACAAAAGAACCCTTCCCCACTTTCACAGAAACAGGTTTCCCCAAAGAAATCATGGACAAATTTGAAGAAGCCATCGGCAGAAAAACACTGGGCAACTATGCCGCTTCCGGCACAGTCATCATTCAGGATCTGGGGGATGAACACGTAAAAACAGGCTATCCCATCGTTTATACTTCCGCTGACAGCGTATTCCAGATTGCAGCACACGAAGACGTCATTCCCGTAGACAAACTCTACGAAATCTGCGAAACAGCCAGAAAACTGCTGACAGGCAAATACGGTGTTGCTCGTGTCATTGCCCGTCCCTTCATCGGTACCAGCGGCAATTACACCCGTACCAAAAACCGTAAGGACTTCTCTCTGGAACCTACTGGCGTGACCATTCTGGACCTGGCGAAAGAAAAAGGCATGAACGTAACAGCCATCGGTAAAATCGAAGACATCTTCGAACACCGCGGCATGACCCGGACAGACCATACCACAAACAACAATGACGGTATCGAAAAAACCATTCTGTATACCAAAGAAGAATTCGAAGGCATTCTGTTCACAAATCTGGTAGATACAGACATGATCTACGGTCACAGAAATGACGTGGAAGGCTATGCAAAAGCACTGGAATACTTCGACAGCAAACTGCCTGAAATCATGGACGCGATGCACGATGACGACATCCTGTTCATCACCGCAGACCACGGCTGTGACCCTACTACCCCCAGCACCGACCACTCCAGAGAATACACCCCTCTGCTGGTATACGGCAAACATGTAAAAGAAGGCGTAGATCTGGGCGTACGCAAATCCTTTGCAGACATCGGTCAGACCATCTCTGATTATCTGGGTCTGGGCGCTCATTTTGAAGCAGAAAGTTTCTTAAAAGATATCTTGAAATAAAGCATCTTTTGGTATAGAATAACTGCAAATCATAAAAAAAGGAGCGTTGCAGTATGAAAAAATATGAATGTACCATCTGTGGATATATCTACGACGAAGCCAAAGGCGATCCCGAACATGGCGTTCCCGCTGGAACTCCTTGGGATAAACTGCCGGCAGACTGGGTATGCCCTCTTTGCGGTGTAGGCAAATCCGATTTTGAAGAAAAACACTGATGCAATCAAAAAAACCGAAAATTCCTTTTCCAAGGAATTTTCGGTTTTTTTATTTTGTACTTATCTTTTGCTCATGTTATCAATGAGTTTTGTTTTCAGCTGTGTCAGCTTATCAGACAGGTCAACAGGCACAATGTGAGGGTTGTTCAAGCGCAGATGCTCGTCCCAAAGAGATGCCTTTTCCTGATTGCAGTAAGCCTGAATGTCCATGGTAGCAGGACTTTCATAAACCTGTTTGCCGTCAATGAAAACAGGAACCAGCAGTTCTCTGACTCTGTATGTGCCAGGTTCCAGACGCATGTTTTTCCATTTTGCATTGCTGTCGTAAATCGCCAGTGGTTTGGTTTCATCAATGGTTTCATCGTCCAGGGCAATCAGATCAGCTTTGATCTTGCCTGTGGATTTTTCGTAAATACGGAATACTTTCTTAATACCAGGGTTTGTAACTTTTTCCGGGTTATTGGACAGTTTGATTTTGGGGATGAATTTGCCGTTTTCATCTTCTTCTGCTGCCAGTTTATACACGCCGCCAAAGGCAGGACAGTCATCACTGGTGATCAGTTTTGTGCCTACGCCCCACAGGCTGATTTTTGCGCCCTGAAGCTTCAGGCTGGCAATCAAGTTTTCATCCAAGTCACTGGATGCACTGATGACAGCGTCAGCAAAACCTGCTTCTTCCAGCATGGCTTTTGCTTTCTTAGACAGATAAGCCAGGTCGCCGCTGTCCAGACGGATACCATAGTTTTTCAGTTCAATGCCTTTTGCCTGCATTTCCTTGAATACTTTGATGGCATTGGGCACACCGGATTCCAGTGTGTTGTAAGTGTCCACCAGAAGCAGACATGCATCGGGGAACAGACGGGCATATTCACGGAATGCTGTCAGTTCATCGGGGAAGCTCATAACCCAGCTGTGCGCATGAGTGCCTTTTACGGGAACACCAAACTGTTTGCCTGTCAGCACGTTACTGGTACCGCAGCAGCCGCCAATGACAGCCGCTCTGGCACCCAGCGTACCTGCGTCAGGGCCCTGTGCACGGCGCAGACCAAATTCCATAACGGGATCGCCCTGTGCAGCCCAAACCACACGCGCTGCTTTTGTAGCAATCAAACTCTGATGGTTGATGATGTTCAGCAGTGCTGTTTCCACCAGCTGTGCTTCCACAATAGGTGCTTTTACACGCATCAAGGGTTCGTGGGGGAATACCACAGTGCCTTCGGGGATGGCGTAAATTTCACCTGTAAAACGAAAATCTCTCAAATAATCAATGAAGTCTGCGGAGAACAGTCCCAGACCTTCCAGATATGTGATATCATCTTCTGTAAAACGCAGGTTGCGAATGTATTCAATTGCCTGCTGCAGACCTGCCGCAATGGCATAACCGTTGCCGCTGGGATTTTTTCTGTAGAACAAATCGAATACTACCTGTTTTTTGTAAGAACCTGTTTCAAAGTAGCCCTGCATCATGGTCAGTTCATACAAGTCCGTCAGCAGTGCCAAATCTCTACCTTCCATTTCAATCTCCTTTGCTTATGCAGCAGAAAAATTTCTGCCTGTACTTTCGTAAACAGTTTGATTATACACAACTTCTCCAAAGAAATCAAATTATTTCGGGCTGTTTTTGTAATCTGCATACAAAATCCGCAATTTTCTCCCATTTTTCTGTAAAACCACCTGTATTTACACCATTTTGTGTATACAGTCTGCAAGTATACAACATACTTGCATATTTTGCAGGAAAAAGTGCAAAAAGGTCTTTACAAATTTTTAGGCACAATATATAATAACTCTCGTGAATAGCAAAAACACTGTGACGGAGAGAGTATACCATTTCTGTTCATGCTGACAGAGAGTTGGGGACAGGTGAAAGCCCGACGCAAGGAAACGGTAGAAAATCACTCCTGAGTGGCAGACCGAACGGTTTTACCAAGTAGACTCTGTCGTATCCCGCGTTAAGGGAACGCATCATAATGGTGATGCAATAAGGTGGACGGCTTTTTGTGCCGTCAAATCAGGTGGTACCGCGAGCCCATTCGTCCTGTGTGACGGATGGGTTTTTTTAATTGGTATCACATTATAAAGAAAGAACAAAACCAAAGGAGGAATTAATATGTACGACAAAGTGCCTACCAATCTGAACTTTGTGGAAAGAGAAGTTCAGACAGAACAGTTCTGGAAAGAACATGACATCTTCGGCAAGAGCATCAAAGCAAGAGAAGGTGCTCCTGTATTTACTTTCTATGATGGACCCCCGACAGCAAACGGCAAACCTCATATCGGTCACATCATCACAAGAGCGGTCAAAGACTTGATCCCTCGTTACAAAACAATGAAAGGCTACAAAGTTCTGAGAAAAGCTGGTTGGGATACCCACGGTCTGCCTGTTGAACTGGAAGTTGAAAAATCTCTGGGTCTGGACGGCAAACCTCAGATCGAAGATTACGGCGTAGAACCCTTCATCGCAAAATGTAAAGAAAGCGTTTGGACTTACGAAAAAGAATGGCGTGCCATGAGTGACCGTGTTGGTTTCTGGGCTGACATGGATCATCCTTATGTTACTTACCATAACGAATATATCGAATCCGAATGGTGGGCACTGAAACAGATCTGGGACAAAGGTCTCCTTTATAAAGGTCACAAAGTTGTTCCCTACTGCCCTCGCTGCGGTACTGCCCTTTCCTCTCACGAAGTAGCTCAGGGCTACAAAGATGTTAAAGAAACATCCGTTATCGCAAAATTCAAAGTTGAAGGTAAAGACAACGAATACTTCCTGGCTTGGACAACAACACCTTGGACACTGCCTTCCAACGTTGCTTTGACTGTCAACGCAGACGAAACATACGCAAGAGTGAAATATCAGGACTATGTTGCCATCATGGCAGAAGCTCTGCTGGATACCATCCTGGGCGAAGGCAACTACGAAGTTCTGGAAACCATGAAAGGGAAAGAACTGGAATACATGCGTTATGAACCCCTGTTCTCCTTCCTGGAAAACGACCCCAAAGCTTTCATCGTAACATGCGACCCTTATGTTACACTGACAGACGGTACTGGCGTGGTACACTCTGCAGGCGCATTCGGTGAAGACGACGCTCGTGTATGTAACGCTTACAACGTACCTTTCCGTCAGTATGTAGACGACGCCGGCAACATGACAAAAGAAACAGGTCCTTTTGCTGGCATGTTCGTAAAAGACGCTGACCCTAAGGTAATCGAATATATGGAAAAAGATGGTTCCCTGTTCGCAGCAATCCCCTTCGAACACAACTATCCTTTCTGCTGGAGATGCGATACTCCACTGATCTACTACGCAAGAAGCACATGGTTCATCAAAATGACCGCTCTGCGTGACAACCTGGTTCGCAACAACCGCACCATCAACTGGTATCCCGATAACATCAAAGAAGGTCGTTTCGGTAACTTCCTGGAAAACGTTATCGACTGGGGTCTGTCTCGTGAAAGATACTGGGGCACACCACTGCCTATCTGGGAATGCGAATGCGGTCACAGACATACCATCGGCAGCATCGCTGAACTGAAAGAAATGTCTCCTGACTGCCCTGAAAACATCGAACTGCACAAACCTTTCATCGACGCCGTTCACATCACATGTCCTGAATGCGGCAAGCTGATGACAAGAGTGCCTGAAGTTATCGACTGCTGGTTCGACAGTGGTGCAATGCCTTTCGCACAGTGGCATTATCCCTTTGAAAACCAGGATATCTTCAAAGAAAACTTCCCTGCTGACTTCATCAGTGAAGCCGTTGACCAGACTCGTGGCTGGTTCTACACACTGCTGGCAGTAAGCACACTGCTCTTTGACTGCGCACCCTTCAAAAACTGTATCGTTCTGGGTCACGTTCAGGATAAGAACGGTCAGAAGATGTCCAAACACAAAGGCAACGTTGTTGACCCTTGGGATGCTCTGAACAAACAGGGTGCTGACGCCGTTCGTTGGTACTTCTACGCAAACAGCGCACCTTGGCTGCCTAGCCGTTACTATGACGAAGCTGTAAGCGAACTGCAGAGAAAATTCATGGGTACTCTGTGGAACACATACGCATTCTATGTGCTGTATGCAAACATCGACAAGTTCAATCCTACAGAACACAAACTGGAATATGACAAACTGCCTCCTATGGACAAGTGGATCCTGTCCAAGCTGCAGACACTGAATAAATACGTTGACGATTGTCTGGAACACTACAAACTGACAGAACCCGCAAGAGCAATGGCAGACTTTGTAGACGACCTGTCCAACTGGTATGTAAGAAGAAGCCGTGAACGTTTCTGGGCTGAAGGTATGGAACAGGATAAAGTAAACGCTTACATGACTCTGTTCACTGTACTGGATACTATGGTAAAACTGGCAGCTCCTTTCACACCTTTCATCGCAGAAGAAATCTACGGCAATCTGGTGAAGAAAGTAGACGCTTCCGCTCCCGAAAGCGTACACCTGTGCGACTGGCCTGCATACCATGCAGAATGGGTTGACACAGAACTGGAAGAAAACATGGACTTCGTACTGAAAGTCGTTGTAGAAGGTCGTGCTGCAAGAAACGCTGCAAACCTGAAAAACCGTCAGCCTCTGGCTATGATGTATGTAAAAGCAGAAAAAGAACTGCCTGAAATGTACCGCGACATCATCACAGACGAACTGAACGTGAAAGGCATCACTTTCACAGACGACGTGGAAGCATTTACAACATACACATTCAAACCTCAGCTGCGTACACTGGGTAAAAAATACGGCAAACTGGTACCCGCTATCGGCGCTTACCTGAAAGAAGTAGATGGCTCCGCATTCATGGCTACTCTGCGTGCAGACGGCAAAGCAACATTCACAGTAGACGGTGAAGAAGTTGTTCTGGAAATGGACGACGTACTGGTTGACACTGCTGAAAAAGACGGTTTCGTATCCAGCGGCGACAACACACTGACCGTTGTTCTGGACGGCAATCTGACACCCGAACTGGTAGAAGAAGGCTTCGTTCGTGAAATCGTAAGTAAAGTACAAACCATGAGAAAAGAAGCTGACTTCAACGTAACAGACCGTATCCGTGTTTACCACGACGGCAACGCAAAAATCGCTGAAGTACTGGCTGCAAACGACATCTCCGCAGACGTTCTGGCTGCTGAAGTGGTTGCAGGCAAAGGCGGCGAATACACCAAAGAATGGAACATCAACGGCGAAAAAGTAACCCTTGGTGTAGAAAGAGTTTAATCTCTCATAAATTCCAGATACAAAAGATAAAATAGCCAAACCATACGAAAGAAAAAGTCAAAAAAACATTTTACAAAAGAGAAAGCACGGATTTCCGTGAAAGAATTTACAAAAGAAAAGCATTTTAAGTACAAAAGCCAAACTCTTTAAAAAAATCAGCATATTACAAAATGGGTCAGACCTCCTATCTGACCCATTTTTTCATGGCAAAATCAGCTTTTCCAAATAAAAACAGCAGAAAGCCAAAACCAAACTGGTTCTAATCTTTCTGCTGTTTATTTTTTATGAAATAGATTTTATATAAGAAGTTTTACTGCTCTTTGATGATACCATTCTGGTACGCATACAGGAGTTTTTCCAGTTCATCAATGCTTTCCTGCAATTTTTTACCGATGTCGGTATCTCTCACGCGGATACGATCCTGTGTATACTGCAAAGCTACTGTAGAAGACAGGATGTCCTTTTCTTCCGCAATGGCAACTTCTGTAGATACGAAAGGTTCGTGGCTAACCAGCACCATACCATGAGAGTTATAAATGAGGGTATAGCCTGCGATGCCTGTTACCTTCTGATAAGCCTTTGCGAAACCACCGTCAATAACGAACAGTTTGCCATTTGCTTTGATGGGGCTTTCCCCTTTTACCACTTTGACAGGCACATGACCATTGACGATGTGGGAAGTATCCGGGTCAAGACCAAATGCTTCCAGCACATAACGGCAAATATTTTCATCATTTCGCAGGGTATAGTAAGGGTTGCTGACTTCTTTATGGGTAGTCTTATCATCAATGAAATACCGTTCGAAGGTTGTCATTTTCTTTTTGCCGAACAAAGGAGAATCTTCCCCACACCACAGATACCACATGATATCCATGCACTGACGTTTTGCTTCGGAATGAGGTTTGTTGAAGTATGCCTCTCTGGCTGTCCGCTCTACGGCATCCAGATAATCTTTTCCTTTGTATTTTTTGCCGCGGAATGTAACGGTTTTCAGTGTACCGTCGTCATTCATGGGAATACCGCCGTGGAACAGCAGGTTTGAGTTGAAGATATTATACATAGCACCTTTGCTGTACAGCACGCGGATATGCTCCTGCAGTTTTTCACTGTTTACGAAGGAAGATTTGACTTTGTCCATAACTTCCTGTTCTTCTTCTGTCAGGGCATAAGGGTCTTTGGGATCTACAGTGGGGAAATTCATGTCGTTCATTTCATATTCCACACCTTCGATGTTGATGGTGCCTTTCTCAAAGTCGATCTTATCCAGCAGCAGTCTGTTTTCCATGTGGAATTCGGGATGACGTTTGATGATCTGTGCTTCCATTTTCCACTGCAAAATAGAAATGGCTTTATGCATTTTGGCAATGAGCTGGAAGTCTTTGTCACTCAATGCTCCTTCTGTACCCTTAGGTGCAAACTGTGTGCAAGGGTCATCGGCATAACAATCCATGGCAAATGTTGCCAGAGGAATCAGGTTGATACCGTAGTCTTCTTCGATGGTGTCCAGATTTGCATAACGGGTCTGGATACGCAGTACGTTACAAATGAGCGCCTGACATCCTGCCGCTGCCCCCATCCAAGCGATGTCGTGGTTCCCCCACTGGATGTCCACAGAGTGGTAATGTTCCAGAATATCCATAATGGCTGCCGCGTTAGGACCTCTGTCGTAAATATCCCCAATGACATGGAGGGTATCAATGGCAAGGCGCTGAATCAGATGGCACAGGGCTGTAACAAAGCGGTCTGCCTGATCCAGATCGATGATGGTGCTGATGATTTCGTTATAATACATTTCTTTATCTCTGCTCACATTATCCTCATGGAGCAGTTCTTCCAGTATGTAAGCAAATTCCTTGGGCAGTGCTTTTCTGACTTTGGAACGGGTATATTTGGAAGAAACAACTTTGCAGATGGTAACCAGACGGTGCAGGGTGATTTTGTACCAGTCGTTCATGTCCTCTTCTGTTTCTGCCATCTGTTCCAGTTTCTTTTCGGGATAATAAATCAGCGTTGCCAGAGATTTCTTTTCGCTTTCCCGCAGACTTGCACCAAAAATGGCACTGATCTGGTTTTTGATAACGCCGGAAGCGTTGCGGAGTACATGGCTGAAAGATTCTACTTCCCCATGAATATCCGAAACGAAGTGCTCTGTCCCTTTCGGCAGGTTCAAAATCGCCTTCAGGTTCATAACCTCTGTGGCTGCGCTGTTGATATTTTTATATTGTTTGGATAATAATTGTAAATACTTCAGTTCTTCTGCTGTAAATCCGTCTTTCCCGGAATACATAAATACCCCACCTGCCATTTCTTATATTTGGTTGTTGTTATAAGCCGATTATACCACAGGGATTTGGAAAAATCCACTGCGTGTGACGGAAAATGTCCCACTAAAATTCGTAGTTCGAAACCCCATCTTTCCTGTCTATTGTATACAAAAATACAGAAACTCTCCCGAAAAAAATAACAGCCAGAATTCCTTTTGTTTTAAGAATTCTGGCTATCTCTGTTTTCTTATGAAGCAATTTTATTCTGCTTTTTCTCCTTCTGCCTCCTGGACTTCTTCCGGTTCCTGCAAAGAAGCCATACCAAAAAGCCCGGATTCCCGGTTCAGGAACAAGATGGCTGTTGCGCTGACCACAAAGCCCTGTGTCAAATATGTGATGCAGGTATACACGCAGTTGACAGCAAAGTTGTCTGGGAACAGCATAAAAATCAAGGATAAAACGGAATTCCAGCAGTAAGAAATTGCTGCCAGTATAATCAAAAATCCGAATGTCCGCCACCATCTGCTGCGAACCAGTACGCGGCTATGTCCCAGTGCATCAACGCTTCGTCTGCCGCCCAGCGCAATGCAGTACAGATACAGACACCATACAACGCCCAGATAAATGGCAGGAATCACCAGCAGGGTTCCCAGCAAAAACAGGATCATATACACAATACCCACTTTCACCACAACGGGTTCCAATGACATTGCTTCCACAAAAGCTTTGCTGGCAGAAAAACGTCTGCCTTCCAGACGCCATTTCGCAGCCTTTGCCACACCAATGATGAATATAGGTTCCAAAAATACGGTTACTGCCATAAGCAGTACGTTATTCGTCATCATCTGCTGTATCAAATTGATAGATTCTTGGGGCGATAGTGCCATACCACTCAATGACACCTGCTCCGCAAACTCCATTAGACTCAATACTCTGCTTTGAATCAGTGTCAGTAAAATGCTAAGGGGCAGACCAATGACCAGCATTCCCGCAGCAACCACTTTGATGTTTTCCCGAAACAGCCGCATGGCAATGACCATAATTTCATTCCATCGTAATTCCCGACTGTATACTAGCCGCTTGATTTCTTCCATAATATCAAATTCCTTCCATCATGATATAAGAAGTATTATACATGGTTTCTTTTCATTTGTCAGCAGATTTCCTCCTTGTAAAGATTAAAGTTTTCCGATAAAATGACTATTATAATGCGCAAAAAAGGATTGTGATAAAAATGGATTTTACAAATAAAACTGTACTGGTCACCGGCTCCTCCCGTGGCATTGGCAAAGCCATTGCCTTTGCCTTTGGACGAGCAGGCGCACGGGTGGTGCTGAACGCTTCTCGCAGCAAAGACCAGCTGGCAGAAGCGAAAAAAGAACTGGAAGAAATGGGCGTTTCCTGTATGGCAATTCTGGCAGACGTTTCCGACTACAATGCCTGCAAGGACATGTTCCTGCAAATTCAGGATGCCTTTGGCCCTGTTGATATTCTGGTAAACAACGCCGGTATTTCTCATATTGGATTATTCACAGATATGACCCCAGAACAGTGGCAGCGTGTGCTGAATGTAAACCTTGGCTCTGTGCTGAATTGTACCCATTTGGCAGTACCTGCCATGGTACACAACAAAAAAGGCGTGATTCTCAACATCTCCTCCATGTGGGGAGAAGCAGGAGCTTCCTGTGAAGCTGTCTACTCCGCTTCCAAAGGGGGAATCAATGCTTTCACGAAAGCCATGGCAAAAGAACTTGGTCCTTCCGGTATTCGGGTCAACGCCATTGCCTGCGGTGTCATCGACACAGAAATGAATGCCTGCTTCTCCGAAGAAGAACGGGCAGAGCTGGCAGACGAAATCGCCCTCATGCGCTTTGGCAAGCCAGAAGAAGTGGGCAGATTTGCCCTTACCCTCGCCAGCGAAAGCGCTTCTTTCCTGACAGGGCAAATCATCACACTGGATGGAGGAATGTTATGAGCCAGAAAACATATAAAGCATTATTTTTCGACGCAGACAAGACACTGCTGGACTTTGTTGCCGCTGAAAAAAAAGGGCTGGAACGTGTTTTTGAAAAAAACGGCATTGCCCTGACGGACGAAATCCGCAGCTATTATCTGGAAATGAACGGTCAGCTTTGGGAAAGCTACGAACGAGGTGAAATTTCCAGAGATGCGGTGCTCTATACCCGTTTTGGCAGAGTATTCGAACACTTTGGCATTGACGCTGACGGCATTGCCTTCGAACATGATTACCGAAAAGAACTGGACGAAGGACACGACCTCATGGAAGGTGCTATGGAGCTGGTACAGACCCTTGCGCCCCTTTATGAGTTATACATCGTCACCAACGGCACCACAGAAACCCAGTACAAGCGTCTGGGAGATTCGGGGCTTTCTCCTTATTTCAAGGACATTTTCATTTCCGGTGAAATCGGCAGCCGCAAGCCTATGAAAGCCTTTTTCGACCATTGTTTTGAAAAAGCGCCACACCTTTCTCCAGAAGATGTACTCATCATCGGGGATTCCCTTTCTTCCGACATTCTGGGCGGCAATAACGCAGGTATTGACGCCTGCTGGATGAATGCGGAAAACAAAATCAACGACACCGCTGCTGTACCTACATACGAAATTCATAAACTGGCAGAATTATATGATATTTTAGGTATCCCTAAAAAATAAAAACAAAGGCAGAAATCTCTTTGGTAATTTCTTGAGATTCCTGCCTTTTTCTTTTAATTTTATTCCTTTTTCATTTTTTTTAGGAAAGTTTCTGTCCGCAGCCGGAGCAGAAACGATCACCTGCGTTGACTTTTGCGCCACAGGAAGGGCAGAAAGCTGCCACTTCCAATTTCTGTCCGCAACCGGAACAGAATTTATCGCCAGCCTGTACTGCCGCACCACAGGAAGGACAATGCTTTCCTCCTGCTGGCTGCTGGGCTGCCTGCTGTGTCGGCTGCTGCATGCTTTGCATCATTTGCTGTGCCATCTGCATGCCTGCTGCCATACCAAAGCCCATGCCTGCTGTACTGCCAGCGGCGCCGCCGGGCTGATCCAGACCATCTGCCAGTTTGCCCTGCTGGTAGCGGTTCATATCCCCTACCATCTGATAGCCTGCCGCAGCATTGATTTTTTCCTGGATTTCCTGAGGATAGCTGAAGCTGGAAATCTGCACGCCTGTCACAGTCATGCCCATTTTCAGCAGTTCCATATCCAGATCTTCCTGCATGCCTTTGCCGATGTCATAGGCACTTGCCTGCAAATGGAACATATCCTTGCCTTCTCTGCCAATCCACTTCATGAGAAGCTGATCCAGAATGCTCAGCACTCTTGTCTTCACATCATCCACAGAGTATGTATCTTTTACGCCTGCGATGGTGTCGATGAGGCGCACATAATCGGAAACCTTCATCTGGAAAGTACCAAAGGCACGGACAGGCAGTCCGCCGGGCAGACCTGCGCAAGGCAGCATTACAGCGTTTTTGGTGCCCCATTTTACGGTAAATTCCTTTGTATTGACAAAGAGCACTTCCGCACGGATACCGCTGTTAAAGCCAAAGGAAAAGCCTTTGAGGGTGCTCAGAAAAGGAATGATTTGGGATTCAATGTCAAAAGAGCCTTCATCCTGAAAAATCCCTTCGATTTTCCCGTTATACAGGAAAATAGCATCCTGTCCCGGGCGGATGATGAGGCGGCTGCCTTTTTTGATCTCGTCATTATGCCATTTATGAAAAATCACGGTGTCGTCGCTTTCCTGCCACTCCACCACATTGCGAAATTCATTGCCGAAAAGTCCCATCGGTCACATTCCCCCCATCATTTGCCCAGCTTTGCTTTCAGTGCTGCCAGTTCATCTTCTACACCGCTGTCCTGTACCGTTGCAGCATCATCATATTTTGCCATGAGGTCAGCCATATCGTCTTTCTTGGTGTTCAGTTCCGCAGCTGCTTCCGCTTCATCCAGCTTCCGGTTCAGCTTTTCTTCCAGTGCGTCAAAGGCTGCCAGAGAGCTGCCGCCCAAATCGGACTTGATTTCATTGGCTTTCTGCTGAGATTTTACCATAGCCGCTTTGGCACGGATGGCTGCTTTTCTATCTTCCACCTGTTTCAGCTGTTCTGTGAGTTTATCATGCATTTCACGCATTTTTGCCGCATTGGCTGCTGCCAGATCCCATGCGCCTTTCAGGCTTTCCAGATTAGCTGCCTTTGCCGCTTTTTCAGACAGGAAAACCTTTGCGTCAGCGTCATTGCCAGCCAGAACGGCTTTTTCCGCATAACGCTGGAGTTTTTCCACTTCTGCTACACCTTCATCATAAGCACGTTTGGCACGTTTTTCCTCTGCCATGACAGAAACGGTTTCCGCCTTCACTTCCCCCAGATCTTTTTCCAGATCTCTGGCAAGCTGGTCTGCCATTTTTACAGGGTCTTCCGCTTTATCCAACAATGCGTTGATGTTTGCTTCCATAATTGTTTTAAATCTGCTCAAAATACCTGCCATGTTTCTTCCTCCTTGATATTGAAAAAGTTATCGAAACAACGCCCCTTTTGAAACAAAAACTTATCTTTCCCCTAATTTCAGACCGGGATTTGCGTTCAGGTCGAAGCCATCCCGCACCCCTGCCATATATTCATAATAGGCTGCACAACCAATCATTGCCGCGTTATCGGTGCAGAGAATGGGAGAAGGAATGCTCAGATAGAATCCTTCTTTCTCGCAGGCTTTCCGCATGGTTTCCCGCAGAGCGGAGTTGGATGCAACACCACCTGCCATAGCGATCTGCTTCACGCCTCTTTCCTTTGCTGCATGGATGGTTTTTTCCACCAGAACTTCCACCACAGCCTGCTGGAAGCTGGCTGCAATGTCTTCCGGCACAATGGGCTCGCCCATCATTTTCTGTTTATTCACATAGTTCAGTACGGCGGATTTCAAACCGCTGAAACTGAAGTCGTAGCTGTCTTCCTCCAGAAATACACGGGGGAATTTCACAGCATTTGGATTGCCTTTTTTGGCTGCCGCGTCGATTTTCGGGCCGCCTGGATACCCCATACCAATGGCACGGGCAACTTTGTCATAAGCCTCACCAGCCGCGTCATCTCTGGTTCTGCCCAGAATTTCGTACTTGCCGTAATCAGACACATACACCAGATGGGAATGACCGCCGGAAACCACCAGCGCCATATACGGCGGTTCAAAATCTTTATTTTCAATATAGTTGGCACAGATATGTCCTTCGATATGATGGACACCCACAAGGGGTTTATTTGCCGCAAAAGCAAGGGCCTTGGCTTCTGCTAGACCTACCAGCAGCGCACCCACCAGACCGGGTCCATACGTCACACCAATGGCGTCAATGTCCTCCAATGTCACGCCTGCTTCCTGCAAAGCCTGTGTGATCACACCATCGATGGCTTCGATATGTTTCCGGGACGCAATTTCCGGCACCACGCCGCCATACAATGTATGCAAGGCAATCTGTGACGAAATGATATTGGAAAGCACCTCTCTGCCGTTTTTCACAACGGCTGCGGCAGTTTCGTCGCAGGAGCTTTCCACTGCTAAAATCAATATATCTTTTTCCATATTTTATCCTTCCTTCGGGAAATACAATGTTGTCATTTTCCTCTCTTCCCCCAACAGGGTATTGGGGAAAATATCTGTGGCATTCTGCAAAAACTCTGCCGGTTCCTGCAAAGCCGGGCTGAAATGGGTGAGCCAAAGTTCTTCTGCTTCCGCAAACTTCGCCAGTCTTGCCGCCTCGGAAAAGAGCATGTGCTTATGCTCCAGCGCCTTTGGTTTCTTTTCTTCTTCCCCATACATGCCTTCGCAGATGAAAAGCTGCACGCCTTTTGCAAAATGCGCCAATCTGTCTACAGGACGGCTATCTGTGCAGTATGCCATGGCAATACCCGGACGTTCTGCTCCCAGCACCATATCCGGTGTATAGGTCTTGCCTTCAAATTCCACAGCGCCTTCTTTCTGCAATTTGCCCCACAGCGGTCTGGGCAGTCCCAGCGCCTCCGCTTTTTTCGGGTCAAATTTTCCGCGGCGTTTGACGTCAATACGGTAAGCATAGCAACGTACCATGTGGTCCGCCTGACAGAAAGAAACTTCAAATTCTCCCAACCGCAGGGGATTGGGCGTATCTTTTCCCAATTCAATCAATTCCAAAGGAAAAGGCAGTTCCGGTGCAATCCGGCGCAGACCTTCCACAATATATGTCAGTCCCTGCGGACCAACCAGTTTCAAAGGCTCCGTTCTGCCTGCATTGCCAATGGTCAGCAGCAGACCGGGAAGCCCGGAGATATGATCCGCATGAAAATGGGTAAAGCAGATAGCATCAATATTCTTGAAGCCCCATCCCTGCATTTTCATGGTTACCTGTGTGCCTTCGCCACAGTCAATAAGCATCATGCGCCCATTGAGCCGCGCCGCAAGGGACGTGAGAAAACGCCCCGGCATGGGCATCATGCCGCCTGTTCCCAATAAGCAAATATCTAACATTCCCGTTCTCCTTTGTATTTTCTATTCAAACAAACTTACTCATGGTATATGATACCGCAAAGTACCGAAAAACACAAGAGAAGCGCCCTTTCCTGCCTTTGCTTTTGACTTTGAAAAAAAGCGGAAGACCTGCTCCTTGCAAACCTTCCGCCATTTGACCATTGATTATTTGTTAGGCACTTCTACCAAAAATTCGCCATATGCCACATAAGTGGTAGGAGTATCCTGGCTGTACGCCTTTGTCTGTTCCAGATTGAAGAATGTCATATCCTCGCCTTTGCCTTCCAGATACTGATAAGGCACTGCCACACGGTATTTTCCGGGGGTCATGCTCTTTTCCCACTGCCAGAAAGTGAACTTTTTATCCCGTTTGCCGTCTGTGGGACCGCCTGTAGGAATGCTGTAAGTATCTGTGCTTACATAAGCTTTGGAATCAGGTTCTACTTTATTCCAGTTATGTCCATCCCATTTTTCCAGCCAAAATTCTTCGGATGCATAGAATACTGTATTTTCTTCGTTTTTCCACTGCATTTGCAGGCTCATGGTTTCCTGATCAAAGCTGCCATTGGGCTGCAGAGAAACGTTCGGCATTCTGGCAGAAGTCAGTTTCACATAATCCTTCTGACCGTCTGTGCTCCATTCCACATCCAGATTCATGGCTTCCGCCAATTCTCTTAAAGGCAGATACGCCCGATTGTTCACCACCAGCGGTTTTGTTTCCAGCAGCAGTTCATGGGTACCCATCAGGGTCAGATAATTGGAATCCAATCCCAGAGAAACCTGCCATACCAAGGGCTGATTATCCGCATCCAGCACTGTTTTCATCTGTTTTTCCACCAGAGCTGTACGGGTGCTTGTATCATATGTCACATCGGCTCCCAGCACATCCGCCATGGCACGTACTGGCAGCATCATCCGTCCATCTTCATAGACAATGTCTTCTTTCAGTACCACATTTCTTTCATCCAATTTGATAACCACATCATTCTGTGCACCAAAAGCTGTCGCATTACAGCCCAACGCCAAAAGGACCGCCGCAATTACTGTTTTTCGCATCATTCAGATTCCCTCCTTAAAAATGGGTGCAGATTCTTGTTTACAGTATATCACCAAACAAAAACAGTTTTATTAGAAATCCTTTAATTTTTTCTTACGTTTCTGCTTTTTTCCCTGTACAAAATCACAGCAAGTTTTCCCATAAAAAAATATTTTAAAAAAAGGGCGTTTTTTCTTGCAAAATCAAAAGTTTTCTGCTAGAATAACTTTGTTGTGTCACATACAAGCAATGAAGGAGGTGCAGGCAATGGCTAGATGTGAAATTTGTGAAAAAGGCCAGATCAAAGGTCATAGAATCAGCATTAACCGTAGTCAGGTTAGTAGACGTGCGAACAGAAAATGGAAACCCAATGTAAAGAAAATCAAAATCGTGGAAGATAACGGCAATGTAAAATCTATCTACGTTTGCACAAGATGCATGCGTTCCAACAAAATCACTCGTGCGATCTGATTTCAGCATAAAAAGAGCCTTCGTTTACGAAGGCTTTTTTGCGTTATACGGGTATTTCAGAGTGTTTCATAAGAAAACAAATATAGCCGGAATCCTTGAAATGAACTGCACCCCATTTGTTAGACAGTATGATATACTGAATAACAAGTGGGGTGATTTTTATGCCAAAAGGAGTACCAAATAAACGATATACACCAGAATTCAAGCAACTGGTGGTAGAAACGAT